>DASZRK010000022.1 GCA_035549195.1 bacterium | reverse complement strand
GGTCAGGACGATGCCGGGGGTGGGGATGACGCGGACCGGTGTTTCTTCACTCTTCTTCCCGCAAGCGGGCAAAAGGGTAAGGCTCAGCGCGAAGAACGTTCCCAAGATGGTCCGCATAGGATCCCCTTTCGGCGCAGGTTCGACGGTCCGAAGGCTGTATCGATTGGACGGCCCAAGGAGGGAACGGGTTCCCCTCCGGTTCATTCCGCCGTGAGAAGGGGCCTTAATTCGGGCGCTTCATAGGCCTGCATGACCATCTGGCTTCCCGCCCGGCAGACCCAGGTGGAGGGCTGGAGGAAATGCATGTCCTTCAGTTTGTCGACCGTGAAGGGCCCTTCCCATTGGTCGTTGTGGAAGGCCATGAACATCTTGTCGCCGGCCTCGAAGGAACCGAACAGGGTGAGGGATTCGGGTCCCGAACCCGTCCCCTGGCGGCCCGGGTTTTCCTTGGTCCCGCCCGGGGCCGTCAAACCGACCGCGGCGGGGGCCAATTGGTTGAAAAGGGGCGAGAAGAATCCCTTGGCTTCGGAGGCTTTGGACGCGGGGGATGGGGCCTGGACCGGTTCGGGCTTCTTCTCAGGGACCTTTTGCGCCGGGGCCGAAGCGGCGGGAGCCGGGTCTTCCTTCTTTTCCGGGACCTTGTCCACGGGCTTGCCGATGACCGGCAAGGCGGCCCGGGCGGCCGCGATCCGCTTTTCCCGTTCGAGCACTTCCTCGGCGGTGGATAGGGCCGGCTTGGTTTCCTCCGCTTTCCTTTCGACGGGCTTCTCCGCGGGAGGGGCGGACAAGGCGGGAGCGACGGCTTCCGGCGCGCCTGGGGGGGACTTCTCCTCCTCGCCCCTCAGGCTCTTGATCTCCTCGACCAGCTTCTTGAGCTTGGAGCGGTCCGGGGCGGGTTTCCCCATCTCATGTTCGTATTCGATCCGCTTCAAATGCAGGGGGAAGGAGCGCCGGATGACCTTGAAACATTTCTCGACCTCCGGATCGACCGGGTCGTGCTGGAGGGTCATGAGGTTCAGGGCCACCGAATAGGCCAGCTCGGTGTGCTCCGCCCGGAGGTTCACATCCTTTTCGGACATCTTGTTGAATCGTTTTAGGGCCCCCAAGTAGACCCGGTAGGCGTTCTTCCCGTCCTTCACCTCCTGGTAGTACTTCCCCACCAGGTAATGGCACTGGAAATCGAAGAGATCCGAACCCGCGACGGTCTCGAAGGTCCTCAAGGCTTCCTGGATGTATTCGCCCACGTTCTGGGGATCGGTGAAACGGTTCAAGAGGATGAACTTGATCAGGTCCGTCTTCAGGTCGAGATCGTTCGGATTGCGCTGGAGGGCGATCCGGTAACGTTTCAGCTCGGCCTCGAAGTCGGAGCCCTTTCGAAGGAGGGAAGTGAGTGGTGTGAGGATGCCCATGGAAGCCTTTGGTCGGATTGGTCGCCGGGGCGGAGCCGCCCTCGGACCACCTAAAATTAAGTTGCTTTGTGGATCATGGCAACCAGTTTATCGCTATAACGTCCTCAGGCCGGGCCCGGGGCGGGCCGCCTGTAAAAAAACCTGAAGATCAAAGGGAAATCAGGACCGGTCGAACCAGGTCCAGGGGCGGAACAACTTGGAAAGACCGCTGCGGCGGGGCGGGGCCATGACGGAGACGGGCCCGGAAGGGACGGCCGGAACGGCCTCCACGCTGGGCGTCCTGGGCTCCGAGACCCTGGAAACGGCTTTGGACGCCGGGACCTTCGCCCCAAAACCCTTCTGCACCGCTTCGTCCACATCGGGGAAGGACTTGATGATGGTGTTGAACTGAAGGAGCTCGTAGGCTTCCGCCACCTCGGCGCACATCCCCGTCAGGAAGAGGTTCCCCTGCTGACCGCGGATGCGCTTGATCTCGCCCACGAAGATCCCCCACCCGGCGCTGGAGATGTAATCCACGCCCTTCAGGTCGATGACCAGCCGGAACTTTTTTTCCGCCAGGACCGATTGGAAGGTCCGCTCGAACTCAGGGGCGGTGGTGGTGTCGATGAAGCCCTTGACCGAGAGCAAGGTGATGTCTTTTTGGAAAGGATGCTCGGAAGTGGTGACGGCGATGTTTTTCATAAACTCTTCTCGATGGATGGGAACCGCTAGAATGGGGACATTATTACGTCAGCTTTCAGGGCCTTCAAGTCCGCCTTTGCCCGGCCTCAAGAAAGTCCCCCCGGACAATTTTGTGGAATGCAAAATTTCCGTTCCCATTCCGCACCAAGGGAATGGTCATGCTCTTTACCCACCCACCCCTGGGGGTTTTACCTTTTCCCATTTTCGCTCTTTACCCCGGGTAACGTTTTTAACGAACGTTTAACCTTCGGCGGCTGAGCCCCTAGAACGATCCAGTTCCCCCAAAAGTTCCACTTTTCAAAAAAATATTCCGGTGAAATCCGCGTTCCCCCGTGGAACCCCGCCCGCCCAAAGGGCGTCTCATAGGCGAAGGTCGAAATAAATTCGTCGAGGAGGAAGGCAATGAAAAATCGGATCCTCTCTTTAGGTTTGCTGGTGCTGATGGGCGGGGCCAGCATGGCCTCGGCCGGGCAGATCGTGACCTACGCCCCACGCCCCGTCGTCCAGGCTTCCATCACCTTGCCGGGTATGCGCTTGGTCCTGGGCCGCCCCAACGTTTATTGCTGGTACCAAGGCCGCACATACAGCCGCGTCGCCTGGGAGAAGTTCTACCGCCTGCACCGGGAACGCGTGGCCTTTTACCGGCACGGCCGGGACTATGATCGGAACCATCGGACCTTCGACCGGGATCGGGACCACGACCGGTTCTAAGCCGTCGTAGGACCCGGGGGCGGACCTCCGCTCCCGGCCGGCCCCAAGACCTCCCTGAGGTCTTGGGTTTTTTCATTTTGAAGCCGACTGTCCACGACCGGGCCCAACGAGACCCCTTTCCGCTTCCTGATTGTCCTTTGAATTTGAACCCGCAAGCCGGAAGATGGTCCCGTTTTTGGACAACGGCCTCGGGAGAGAACATGAAAGTCCTTTTGATCGGCGGCACCGGCGTCATCTCCACCTCCATCGTGGACCAATTGCTCCAACGGGGGGACGAAGTCACCCTCTTCAACCGGGGGGTGAGCCCCCGGCGTTTTTCCGGGGAGGTCCGACAGATCCAGGGAAGCCGCTGGGATTACCCGGCCTTCGAGGCCGAAATGGCCAGGCACCGCTTCGACGCGGTCATCGACATGGTGGCCTTCGCCCCTGAGAACGCCTATTCCCTGTTGCGGGCCTTCACCGGCCGCGTCCAACACCTGGTCGTCTGCTCCACCGTCTGCGTCTATGGCGGCCCCATGACCCGATTGCCCGCCACCGACGATGAACCCCACCGACCCGTGGGCGACTACGGGAGGAACAAATCGAGGATCGAATCAACGATCCTTTCCGCCAATGGCAAAGGCGGCCTCTCGACGACCATCCTTCGCCCTTCCTATACGACGGGGGAAGGCGCCGAGTATCCGGGCCTGGTCTTCGACAACAGCCTGCCCAACCGCTTGAAGCAGGGCCTGCCCGTCATCGTCATGGACGACGGTAGGACCGCCTGGGCGGTGGCCCACGTGTCCGACGTGGCCCGCGCCTTCGTGAACTCGCTCCTGAACCCCAAGGCCTATGGCCAGGCCTACCACGTCACCAGCCACGAGCACACCACCTGGGACGGGGTCTACGAAGCCATGGCCCAGGCGGTGGGCGGCAAGTTCGTTCCGGCGCACATCCCCACCGACTGGCTCTACGCCCAGGCCCCCCACCGGGCGGTCGGGGTGAAATACATCTACCAATACCCTTCCCTCTTCGATAACTCGAAGGCCGAGCGGGACCTGGGCTTCAAGACCACCGTGCCCCTGGTCGAGACCTGGAAACGGCAGTTCGCCTGGATGGAACAGGCGGGCAAGACGAAGAAGGTGGAAGAAGACCGCTTCGAGGACCTCATGATCGAGGCTTATCAAGCCGGGAAAAAGCCGGACCTGCCGGAGGGGATGGACTGGAACCCATGGGGTAATCAAACCACGGGTTAATCTTGGTTTGATTTATCCAGTCCTCCTAAATATCCAAATAAAGGGACAGGGCAATGGAACGACCGGCTGAAATAAAAAAAGGCCGTCCGCTTGGGCGGACGGCCTTTTTTCCGGATGTTTCTTAAGGCTTCTTCACCGGGACATCCACGGGCTTGCGATTGACCGCCGCCATGGCCGTCGAAATGACCGAGGCCACGTCCGCCAGGTTGGCCGGCAGGATCATGGTATTGCTGTGCTTGGCCAGTTGGCCGAACTGGTGGATATAGTCCTCCGCCACGCGCAACTGGACCGCCTCGTAGCCGCCCGGGACCTGGATGGCCTGGGCCACCTTGCGCAAGCCCTCGGCCGTGGCCTCGGCGATCGAGAGGATGGCCTGGGCCTTCCCCTCCGCCTCGTTGATGGACTGCTGCTTCGACGCCTCGGACTGCTTGATGACCTGTTGCTTCTGCCCTTCGGCGTTGTTGATGGCCGCGTCCCGCGCGCCCTCCGAACTGAGGATCACGGCCCGCTTTTCCCGCTCGGCGCGCATCTGCTTTTCCATGGCGTCCAGCACATCCCGTGGGGGATTGATGTTCTTGACCTCATAACGGAGCACCTTGACCCCCCAGGGCTCGGAGGCCTTGTCCAGTTCGGTCACGATCAAAAGATTGATCTGGCCCCGTTCTTCGAAGGTCTTGTCCAGGTCGATCTTCCCCATCTCGCTGCGCAGGGTGGTCTGGGCCAACTGGGTGATGGCGAAGAGGTAGTTGGCGGCCCCGTAGGTGGCCTTCTCCGGGTTCAGGACCTTGAAGTAAAGGATGCCGTCCACGCCCACCTGCACGTTGTCGCGGGTGATACAGACCTGTTCGGGGATCTCGATGGCCACTTCCTTCAGCATCACCTTGTTGCGGACCACGTCCAGGAAGGGCAGCAGGATATGGAACCCCGCTTCCAGCGTCGCCCGGTAACGGCCCAGGCGCTCCACCACATAGGCGGTCTGTTGCGGCACCACCATGGCGGTCTTGGAAACGACGATCAGGATGAAGAAAGCCACGGCCCCGAAGAAGATCAACGTACCCATACTGCCTCCTTATAGGAAAAGAACTTGTTTCACTCCGGCTCGAGCCAAAGGGTCAGCCCCTCGACCTTGACCACCCGGCAGCGTTGGCCCTTCATGAGGGCCGCCGTCCCCTTGTTGCGGGCGTTCCAGGTGGAGCCCCGCAGCTCCGCCTTTCCCACCTTCTCCGGGGCGATGTCCTCCATCGCCAGGGCGATCTCATGGACGATCTCGTTGCGGGAGGGGATGGGCTTGTCCATGCCGAACTTTTTCATGAGCGGCTTGCGGAAAAGCACCAAGGAGATGACCGACACGAGGGTGAAGACCAGGATCTGGGACCACAGGGGCGAAGTGGGGGCGACGAAGGACATCGCCGAGGCCGCAAAGGCCCCGACCCCGAAGAAGATCATGTAGAAGCCCGGTGTCGCGATCTCGGCCAGACCGAAAGCCAGACCCGCGACGGCCCATATCCACCATTCCATGGGCGACAGTATAGCCTCGTCGCTGTTACGGGGCTGCAAATCTTGACATTTATAGGAGGTGATTTAGACTATCCCTCCCCCAAAAACCCCAAGGTTCTTGGGGTTTCTTTTGAAATCCGAAGCCGCCCGCGGGTGATGCGGGAAGCATTCCCCGGTAGCTCAATGGTGGAGCATGCGACTGTTAATCGCAGGGTTGTTGGTTCGAGTCCAACCCGGGGAGCCATTTAAATAAAAGGCCATCCGCCTTCAGGCGGGTGGCCTTTTTTTGTTTAAGTCGTTTCCGGGTTGGACGAGAACCAAATGGGAAAGGCTCATGGAAAACGGGAGTTTTCCATGAAGTGGTTAAAAGGGGTACGTAGGGGGCTTTTCCCCTACGGGAGCGAAGCGACGGTTCGACGCCCAAGCCGGGTGTGCCATGCCCTTTTTTATTTTAGGTACCCGGGTTGGGAGGCCTTCAGGGAGGACCTAGGTTCCTCCCCGGTCGTCGGAAGGTATACCATTGGATGCCGGACGGGACTTTCCCGGGCCTCCTCCAAATCGAACCGATGGACAAGGTGTCCGCCATGAAAACCAGCCTGAAGATCGCCATCGTCCTGTTGGGTTATCTCGCGGCCCTCGGCTTCGGGTTTTTGGCCAATGAACTGCATGAATGGCTGGCTCCGGATTGGGCCAACCAATCCTCGGGCATGTACGCGGAAGGCGGCGCCATCCTTTTTTTCGAGGTCACCGGGGTCGCCTGCGTTGTCCCGACGCTTTTGGCGCTTTTCTTCCTCCGGAAGGTTCCCTGGTTCTGGAACACCTATTCTTGGGCCATGCTGGCCCTGGCGCTCTCCGGGCCCTTGTTGGAGGCGGTTGGCATCGGCTTGAACCGGCCGGTGAATGGACCTGCGCCCGTCATGAGCACCACCGCGTCGCTGTTTTTCTTGCTGGTCCTCGTCCGGATATTCAGTGTGCTGTTCTTGGCCCCAGCCGACCTGCTTTCGGCCCTGCTATCGGCCGATCCCAAGTGCCGCCGAAGGCTCCTCATCGCCTTTGCCCTCGAATGCGCCCTGGGGATCTTCGTGCTGCTGAATATAGCGACCCGCCACAAATTCATGTGAGCCACGAAGCCGCTCGGTCGCGCTTCATCCGGCTCCGTTCAATCCCTCAAAATCCCCGGGTCCCACAGCATGGGCAAATGCCCATCGGACAGGCCTTATGGGCCGCCGCCAGGATGTAGCACCGGACGCTCTCGATCTTCTTGTTCCTCGGGGGCTCAACGTATTCCCCTTGCCGGGCCCCATTTTTCTCCGCCAAGCGGGGCCTTGGGTCCAAGCCCCGCTCCTTGACATCCATTTAGGGGGAATGTCATCATACGCGCTGGCTCGAATGACCGGGGGATGTGATGCGTTCCAAATATTGGCTGAAGACCCTTTCTCTGTCCCTCGTGATGTTCTTCGCCCTGATGGTGTCGGCGGAAGGGTTCGTCCATCATCATCACCACAGCCAAAAAGAAGATAGTGATTGTTCCTACTGCAGTTTCCACAAGAACATCTCCCAATCGAAGGTATCCGCCGCCCCGCTTGGGCTCATCCCCCTCTTCACGTTGTTCCTGGTGGCCCCTACACCGAAACAGGTCTTCCATTCGATCCGGTTCTCCGTCCATTCAGGACGTTCCCCCCCAGCCGTCCTTTCCTGATCCAGTCGGCGGGAAAATAAACCAGGGAACCTGGGCGCGTTCTCCGCGTCCCTTTCCCGAATTTCCATCCCCGGTTTTCGTTTCCCGCACAAGGCTCTACTGCGCCCTTTCCGGATCTTCGGCTCATCCAATTCCATTAACGCTTGGGGGAATCATGAAAGTTTTAGAGATCAACAACCTGAAAAAATCTTACCTATCACCGGAAGGCGAGCGTCATCTCGTCGTCAACACGCATCACTTCAGCCTAGGGGCGGGCGATCAGACCGCCCTGGCCGGGGAAAGCGGGTCCGGAAAGACCACCTTCCTGAACCTCATCGCCGGGATCCTGAAGCCGGACGAGGGGGACATCACCCTCGCCGGGAAGCCTTTGGGTCCCCTCAGCGAGGGGGAGAGGGACCTGGTGCGGGCCCAAACGCTCGGCTACATCTTCCAGACATTCAACCTCCTGCAGGGTTATACGGCCCTGGAGAACGTGAAGCTGGGGATGATGTTCGGGAGGGGGGTGGATGAAGCCTACGCCACGGACCTTTTGGAACGCGTGGGCCTGAAGAACCGCCTCCATTACTACCCCCGGCAGATGTCCGTGGGCCAACAGCAACGGGTCGCCGTGGCCAGGGCTTTGGCGAACCATCCCAAATTGGTGCTGGCGGACGAGCCCACGGGACACCTGGACCCCGTCCGGGCCATGGAATCCTTGGAACTCATCCGGAAGATCTGCCGGGAGAACGGGGCCGCCCTCCTCCTGGTCAGTCATGACCGGGAGGTGTTGGCCAAGTTCGACCGGGTGGAGAACCTCGGCCGGATCAACCGCATCCCCACGGCGGCGGGCCGGGGAAGGAGCCGCAAATGAACCTCCTTCAAAAGATCAAAAGCCTGTTGTTCCTGGTCGGCCACAATCTCCGCCAGCACGCCCTCTCGACCACCATCACCGTCCTTTCGGTCGGGCTGGCGACCGGCCTGACCATGGCGGTCTTCTCCATCCAACAGCAATCCCGGAGCGCTTTCACGGGAGGCTCGGTGGGGTTCGACGCCGTCCTCGGGGCCAGGGGCAGCCAATTGCAATTGGTCCTCAACGCCGTCTTTCAATTGGAGACCTCCCCCGGGAACATCCCCTGGGCCCTTTACGAGGCGGTGAAGAATGATCCCCGGGTGCAGTTGGCCATCCCCTACGCCGTCGGGGACAACTACCTGGGCTTCCGGATCGTCGGGACGACCGATGAGATATTCACCAAATTCGAATATCAGAAGGGCCGCCACCTGACGCTCCAGCCCGACGGCCGGTTCTTCGACCCGACCCAACGGG
Organism: bacterium; assembly: GCA_035549195.1. NCBI lineage: Bacteria > bacterium. The sequence goes on along the minus strand of DASZRK010000022.1, from coordinate 26,482 downwards.
AGGCCGTCATCGGCAGTTTCGTCTCCCAAAAGACAAGGTTGAAGGTCGGCGACACCTTCAAGCCTTATCACGGCCTCTTCTTCGACCCCAACATGCAGCACGAAGAGGTCTACACCGTGGTGGGCGTCCTGAAACCCACCAACACCCCCTCGGACCGGGTGGTCTGGATCCCCATCGACGGCGTTTACCGGATGAAGGGGCACGTCCTCCGGGGTACGGGAAAGGATTACACGGCGAAGGCGGGGGTGGAGATACCCGACGCGAACAAGGAGGTCAGCTCGGTCATGTTGAAGTTCTACAACCCCCAGGCGGGTTTCATGATGGACCAGACCATCAACCGCCAGGGCAAGGTGGCCACGCTGGCCTGGCCCATCGGAAAGGTCATGGCGGAGCTGTTCGACAAGATGGGCTGGGTCTCCAAGGTCCTCACCCTGGTGGCCTACCTCGTGATGTTGGTCGCCGCCGGCTCCATCCTTTCCAGCCTTTACAACACCCTGAACGAACGGCGGAGGGAATTCGCGATCCTCCGGGCCCTGGGGGCAAAACGGTCCACCGTTTTTTCCTCGATCCTGTTGGAGGCTTCCTTCATCGCGGGGCTGGGGTCCCTGGCCGGATATGCCATCTACCTCGGCATCTTCGCGGCGGCCGCCGTCGTGGTCCGGCGGCAAACGGGCGTCGTTCTGGACGTTTTCCAATTCCACGCGGCCTTGGCCGCCGTTCCCATCGGGATGACCGTCTTGGGGGCCTTGTCCGGTTTCATCCCGGCGTTCAAGGCTTATTCCACCGACGTCGTCCGCAACCTCGATCCCCTCTCTTGAAAGGAGAACAAAAATGAAATTCACGACCAGTTTGAAGACCCTTTGCTCGGTGTTCGCCCTGCTTTTGACCCTTTCCCTGGCTTCTTGGGTCCGGGCCCATGAGCACCACCCGCCCCACCACGGCACCCTCGTGGAGTTGGGCGAGGAATTCGCCCATGTGGAACTGTTGCTGGACCCGGCCACGGGCCGCCTGGACGCCTTTTCCCTGGACGGCGAGGCGGAGAACCCCGTGAGGATCTCCCAGCCCTCCCTGCAGATCAAGGTCAAGCAGAAGGGCGGGAGCTGGGTCCTCAAGTTAAAACCCATCGCCAACGCCTTGACGGGTGAAACGGTCGGCGACACCTCCCAATACCGGGCCACCTCGAAAAAATTGAAGGGGATGACCCGCTTCGAGGGAACGATCCTCCGCATCAAGACCAAGGGGACCGAATTCAAAGACGTTTGGTTCCTGTACCCGGAGGGGAACGAAGGCGTCCAGAAGCCGGGAAAAGAAGGGTGACCGCCATGGGCGCTTCCCGGTTTCGGACCCGGTTCGGGAAGGTGATGGCCGCGCTCTTGGCGGGGTCATCCCTTTTCGCTTGGGGGCGGTCCAACGCCGGGGAAAAGGCCCCGACGCCGGTCCCGACCGCCTGCCCCGTCCTGAAGGACCGCGCCGTGAAGGACGCCCCGGTGACGGTCTATCCCCAGGTGGATGGACACGATTGGGTCACTTGGAACACCCTGTCCCATTTTCCCTATGACACACCGGACCTGGACGAGGAGATCCACCCCAAACTGAGGGCGAAAAAGAAGAAATTCCCCGTTCCGGAATTCGTCAAGCGGCTGGATGGGGACAAGATCGCCGTCGCCGGATTCATGATCCCCGTCGAGGCCAATGAGGCCGGGGACAAGGCGACTTCCTTCATCCTGGCCAGGAGCCAGGCCACCTGTTGTTACGGCATCACCCCCAAGATGAACGAGTGGATCTTCGTCCAAATGGCCAAGGGGAAGGAGGCGGAGATCCTGATGGATTTTCCGGTGACGGTCTTCGGGGTCCTGAACGTCGGGGAACAAAAGAAGGACAACCAGGCCTGGACCCTTTACCGGATGGTCTCCAGCAAGGTCTCCATTCCCAAGGTCCCATGGTGACCCCATGACCCACCCCAACCGGATCAAAACCTATGTCAAGATCGCCGGGGCCGGAAGAAAGGCCAGGATCACCTACGAATCGCGCATTCCCCCCACGGACTGGAAGTTCTGGGCCATGATCGCCCTGAGCGTGGCCTGGTTCGTTCTCCTGGCTTTCATGCTGTCCAAGGCGGCTTCCACCCCCAGCCTCGGTCAATGGTGGAAGACCATGAGCGCTCGGGAGGAGACCCCGGGTAAGAACGCCGCCCCCGGTCCCAAACCGCCGGTCCCCGCCGGGAAGATCCCCTGGCCCCAGGAAGGCGACCATTACAGGGTCGGGTTCGAGGCCTTGGCTTCCTTTCCCTGCGAGATCACCGACGTCAGCCAGGGAACGAGCCTTTCCCAGGACGACACCAACCGCGGGGATCCCTTCGAAAAAAAGCCGGCGTCCAAAAAGAAACGGACCTACGACATACCGGCGCCCATCCGAACCTTGAACGGGCAAAAGGTCGAGGTGGTCGGTTTCATGATCCCCATGGCGACGGACAAGGAAAAGGTATCATCCTTCATCCTGGCCCAAAGCCGGATGACCTGTTGTTACGGCGTCACCCCCAAGCTCAACCAATGGATCTACGTGAAGATGGTCCCCGGGTCCGAGATCGAGGGGATCATGGATGTGCCCGTCACGGTCCATGGGACCCTGGACATCGGGCGTGAATTCGACGAGGAGAACGGCGGATGGTGCCTTTACCGGATGAGCTCGGACCGGGTGAAGGTGCCAAGGAGGTCCTGGTTTTGACCCGAGGGACCCAAGTGGATCCGAATAAGACCGCCTTGAAGGCCCTGTTGGCCGCAATGGCCTTCCTGCTCCTTTTGGTCATCGGCGTGGAGGGCTTTGTCCACCATCACCGCCACGGTAGAACCCAGGACGGTCACTGCGCCTACTGTCATTGGAACCACTCGGGCTCCCAAGGGATCGTGCCCGCGGTCCAACCCGAACTCTTCCCCGTTTACTGGATGGGTTCGATCATTTTTAAAGAGACCGGGGTTGTATCCGCGGTCCTCATTTTCAATCCAGGGAGGGATCCCCCGGGAAAGCGTCCTTCAGCGTAGTACCACCGGTCCTCTGGGACCGCAAAAAAAGGAGGAAGAATGAAATCTTGCATTCGTTTATTCATCTGTTGTTTGGCCCTTGGGATGGGCGCGATCCAGGCCCATGCCCAGACCCGTTCCATCATCTCGAACCTCGCCAATCCCGCCATTGGGTTCAACGCCTTGTTCCTGGTGCAAGCCGCCCCGGACTTGGACCAACCCTATGGGCCCCAGTTCCAGGAGTCGGAGATCAGCTTGATCTCCACCGTGGACCCCTACTGGACCTTGACGGCCAATCTGGTCTTCGCACCCGATGAGGTGACACCGGAGGAGGTTTTCGCGACCAACAACGAAATTGATAACATCCAATTGAAGGTGGGTAAGTTCAAGGTCGCCTTCGGTAAACATGGGCGGCTCCATACCCACGCTTACCCCTTCATCCAGGCACCGGTCATCATGGAGAATTCGATCGGCGAGGAAGGTTTTAACGGCACGGGGATCGAAGCCTCCTGGCTTTCGCCGCTTCCCTGGTTCTGTGAATTGACCCTGGGAGGCTATCAAGGGGGCGGGACCGAAGGCCTCAACTTCGCCTCCACGGCGCACGAGAACATTCCCTGGCTGGCCCATTTGAAGAACCAATGGGACCTGGGCGAGGACCTGACGATGGAATTAGGGGAGTCCTCCCTCATGGGCCTCGGGGACGACGGCCTGCACCACGCCGCTTTTGGCGTCGACCTGACCTTCCGCGAGATCCCCATGCGCCAATCGAACCAGAGGGGTTGGATCCTGGCCGGGGAGTATATCCGCCGGGATTCTTTTGGGGACGGGATCTACAACCAGGAAACCGACGGTTGGAACGCCTTTTTGCAATACCGCTGGTCCCAATCCTGGTGGACGGGCATCCGCGTGGAAGAGGCCTACCACAGCCTGACGGAAACCCTGGTGGACGGCGCGGGGGACCCCCTTCCCGGACATGTGCAGAAGGGTTCCGCCAACATCACCTGGACCCCCTCGGAGTTCACGGCCATCCGGGCGGAGTACAGCATCGCCAAGGCGGACGCCGATGACGCTTCCGGCACGGCGTGGGACCACCGGGTCATGGTCCAGTTCAATTACACCATTGGGTTCCACCCGCCCCATTCTTATTAAAAGGCGAAGCAGGGTCAGGAAATCAAGAATCAAACCTAAGGAGAAGAGCATGAAGACATGGATTCGATCGCTGTTCGCAGTTTTGATGTTAGCCACGGCCGTTCCGGCCATGGCCGAGTTGAAGGTCGCCACATCCTTGACCGATCTGGCCTCGGTGGCCCAGTTCGTCGGGGGTAAACACGTAACGGCCTTTAGCCTATGCAAAGGGTACGAGGACCCGCACTTCGTCCCGGCCAAACCCAGCCTGATGAAAAAGGTCCAGGACGCCGATTTGTTCATTTCGGTGGGGCTTGAATTGGACGGAGGCTGGATCCCCCTGGTGATCCCCGGAAGCCGCAACCCGAAGATCCAGCCCGGTTCCAAGGGCTTTATGGATGCGTCCGAAGGGATCGAGGTGTTGGAAAAACCGACGGGGACCGTCAGCCGGGCGGAGGGGGACATCCATCCCCTGGGCAACCCCCACTATTACACGGACCCCAAGAACCTGGAGATCGTGGCCGACCATTTGGCCAAGGTCCTCGCGGAATTGGACCCGGCCAACGCCTCGGATTATCAAGCCAACGCCGTGGCCTTCGATAAGCGGATGGAGACCGCCTTGCAGGGTTGGAAGGAAAAGTTGAAACCTTTCAGGGGTTCCTACGTCGCGAGCTATCACAGGAACTTCGATTATTTCGTCGAGCGTTTCGACCTGAAGCTGGCGGGGACCGTGGAGATCAAACCCGGCATCCCTCCCAGCGCCAGGCATTTGGCGGAAACGGCCGAAAGGATGAAGTCCTTGGGCGCCAAGGTGGTGGTCTATGCCACCTATAATGATGCCGACGCCAGCCAAGACCTGGCCAAGAAGGCCGGGGGGGTCGCCCTGGAGATCCCGTTCGAGGTCGATGCGACGCCCGAGGCCAAGGATGTTTTCTCCAAATTCGACGCCATTGTCTCCGCGTTGGCCAAGAACCTCTAAAAAGCGAGGACGCCATGCATCAATTCATTCTCATAATGGGATTACCGATCCTGGCGTGCCTCCTGTTGGTGCTGATCCATCCCGCCTTGGGCCAGCATGTGCTGGCCCGGGGCGTTATTTTCGTGGACTTGGCCCTGGCCCAGATCGCGGCCTTGGGTCAGTCCGTCGCTTTTCTTTTGGGCGCCGAACCCCACGATCCCTCGGGCTACTATTGGTCCTTCGCGTTCACCCTTTTGGGAGCGGCCCTATTCAGTTTTTTATGGGACAGGAATCATTCCGTGTTGCAGGAAGCCTTCATCGGCATCGCCTTTTCCCTGGCCACAGCCACCTCCCTTCTTTTATTGACCAATGCCCCCCATGGGGCCGAGCATGTGCAAGGGACCTTGAACGGCGAAGCCTTAGGGTGGGTCTCCTGGAAGGATATCTTCATCATGGGAACCCTTTACAGCCTGGTCGGGATCTTCCTTTATTTCGGACATAAGAACCTCACCCTTTGTTCCACGGACACAAGGGCGGCCAAGCGCAAGGGTTTATCCGTCAGGCTTTGGGATTTCTTGTTCTATTCGTCGTTCGGGCTGGTCGTGACTTCATCCGTGAAGGTGTCAGGCGTATTGGCCGTTTTTTCTTTTCTGATCATGCCGTTGGTCTGCGCCACCCTTTTGGGTATAAAGGGGAACCGCCGCCTTTACTGGGCTTGGGGGATCGGGTTGTTGGTCTCGAGCGTGAGCGCGGTCCTGTCCTATGACCGGGATTGGCCGATGGGCGCGACCATCGTTTGTGTTTTCGGCTTGTCGGTGATTTTTATTTCGGTCGTGACCCGGATGAAAAACGCCGATCGGTAAAGGGTTTATTGACGATCGAAGTTGCCCAAAGAACCACGGAATGGATCGAATGGAAAAGAAACCGGAAGTCTTAAGCCGATCACGGCTGGATCAAGTCGGGGCCCTTTTGTCATTGACCTGCGCGGTGCATTGCGTCGCGCTCCCCTTCTTGATCCTGGCCCTGCCCTGGATCGGGATGGCGTTCTTGGTGGACCGCCGGGTCGAGCTTTTGTTCATCGGATGCTCCATGTTGCTGGCCACGGTGAGTTTTTGTTCCGGGTTCCATCTCCACCGGAAAAAGCGCCTTTTGATGCTTCTGTATTTCTGCACCGGGATGATCGTCGTCGGCAAGGTTTGGATCATGGGACCCCAGGGCTTATGGCTGGCCGTCCCCGGGGCGCTGGGACTGGCCGCGGGACACCTTTTGAACCGGAGGCTTTGCCTCGAATGCAGGACCTGTCATCACGGGCCTTCCAAAGGGATCACGGCCCATGAGTGACCCTTTGGGTAATTTCAGTTCCAAAACCCTGGTCTTCGCCTTATCCATCCCGTTGTTTTTCGCGGCGGGCCATGTCTTTTCCGCGCCGGATCGAACGCCTTCTCCCACCCCGTCGCCCACAAAGACCGTCCAGGGAACGGCCGTGAAAAAGCCTTCCCCGACACCCACCGTCCAGCCAAAACCCAAAACATTCGGGTGGTTCTTCCAGAACGGATGCAACTGCGCCAAATGCCAGACTTACCGTCAGCGTCGGATGGAATCCCTGAATGGCCCTCAAAAACCGTACGAGCCTTAACGGCAAGGGGCTGAGGCCGCCGTCTTTTAAGGCCCTTTCCTTGGCCCTTTCGCTGGCCGCACCCGTGGTCGGCTCCTCTTCCGGGACCGAAAAACAAAGTTCCCCTTCCCCCCAACCAACGGCCGAACCTTATCACGTCCAGGTCAGGACGAGTTATCCCGACGGGGAACCCCGATCCACGATCGTTTTTTTAAAGGGGGAGAAAGTTCTCCGCACCCATGGGATCCAACGCGGTTTTGCGCAGGACTCCGGCGGCGCCTCCAAAGGATCCGGACGGTCTTTCTTCATTTTCAGGAGAAAAGAGGAATATCGATTGTTCGTATACGAGAGGACCGGTCGGGAAATATTGAGGACTTCCGGGATGCACGCCGTCCTTTCGGCCAATGGCCGGTTCCTGGTTGAAGAAGCCTGCCCCCCACCCGGTGGGGCCAACGCCCCAAGGACCTTCGTCCTTCACGACCTCTCGTCCCATTCCGAACGAAAGATCCCCGTTGGATCCCCCGGCCTTCCACAGGCGATCACGGATGAGGGTCAACGGATCGTCCTATGGGAACACTCTCCCGATCCCCGGCAAGAGGCCTATTTCATCGTGAACGAGCAAGGGAAGACGATTTGGTCCAAAAAGGGTCCCTATCGACTGGAGGGGGTCTCCAACAAGGAAAAGCGGGTCTGTTTCACCAACACCAAGCTGCGCATCACGGAATTTTGCGACCTGGGAACGGGAGCGGTACTTTTGAAGATGCCTTTCGCCGAATTCAAGTTGTTGCACCTGAATTTTTAGTTTTTCCTTCTTCCACCAAGGGCCGGGCCTATTTCGGTCTTCACCCGTCCCAGGACCCCGGCGGGGAACTTCGACTCCGGTCATTTTTCAAAGGCAAAAGTTCTAGGATCTGTGGCCCCCGGGGGGAGCCTATTCCCGCTTCCCCGCCTCGATCTTGCGGAACCCCTTCAAAAGCTCCGCGTCCCGGAACCGCAGCGTGCGCCGGTCGAAATGGCTGCCCATGTCCCACAACATAGGGCACATGCCCATCGAATAGGCCTTCTGGGCCACCGCCAGGATGTATTTCCGCACGCTGCCCAGGTCCTTGTTCTTCAGGGTCGCGCCATATTCCCCCACGATGACCGGGATCCCCTTGTCGAGGAAAGCGGGCTTCAAGAGCGCGAACTTCGAGTCCAACTCCGCCTTGTCCGCGTCCGTCCCCCAGGTGGAGCGCATCTTGCCCCAGGATTCGTCATGTTCGAGCCCGGCGAAGGTAAAAGGGGTGTAGTAATGCACGGAAAGGATGCAATGACCCGCCGGGTCCTTGGGCATCAGGAAATCCGGGTCCACGGTCAGGTCGATATCCGTGGCATAGCCGGCGATCAAGAGGTGCCGCTGGGCGTTCAGGCCGCCCGACTTGCGGACGATATCGACGAAAGCCTGGTTGATCCCGTTCAGGATGTCGAAGGCCTTCTTTTTGTGCTCCGGGTCCTTGTCGCCCCAGCGGTTCCAGACGTCGTTGAAGCAGCCCTCCTCGTTCAGGGACTCGAAAATGAGCGTGCCCGGATGGTCCTTGAAGTTCGCCGATATCTGCGTCCAGATCCGCTCGTATTTGGCCATGCACTTGTCCGGTTCGGCCGGGAACCTGGACCACCAGCCGCCGTCCCAGTGGATATTGACCACCGCGATCATGCCGTCCGCCTGGACCCAATCCACGATCTCCCGCACCCTTTTCATCAATCCCGGGTCGATGGTGTAATGGTCCCCCATGAGATTGGACCAGGCCACCGGGATGCGGATGGACCTGAACCCCGCCGCCCGGATAGCGTCGATCATTTCCTTCGTGGTCCTCGGGTTGCCCCAGGCGGTCTCGAAGTTCCCGATGTCCGGGCCTTGGATCGAGTCCCCGCAGGACTCCATCGTGTCGCCCAGGTTCCATCCTAGGCCCATTTGCCGGACCACGTCCGCCGAACTCATTTCGAGCAGGGCGGGCGTTCCAACCGATCCCTGGGCCCCCGCCTCCTCCGCCCCGGCCCCAGGGAAAGCCAGGAATGACAGGACGGCGGTCACGGCCGAAGCGGCGGTCAGGATCTTCCGTAGTTCCATGTTCCTCTCCTTGAGGTTTGGACCAATTTAGGCCAGCGGCCGCCGATCGCAAAACGATCTTTTCGGACCCTTCCTCCCGCCCAAGGCCCCGAAAACAAAAAAGCCCTTCGGCCGAAGGCCGAAGGGCTTGGGAGACCCGCTTTTAGGGATGGAACTTCTCGATGCGGTTGTTGCCGTAATCGGATACGAAGACGTCCCCGGTCGAATTGACCTCGATGCCCGTGGGACGGATGAACTGGCAGTCGGCCGAGCCATAGGTCCCCCACATGGTGATGAAATTCATGCCGGAGTCGAAGACCTGGACCCGGCTGTTCTGGTCGTCCGCCACATAGATCCGGCCGGCGGCGTCGATCTTCAGGCCCTGCGGATGGTTGAACTGGCCCGGGGCGCTGCCCGTGCTTCCCCAGGAGTTCAGGAAGACGCCCGAATTCGTGAATTCCTGGACCCGGCCGTTCACGTGGTCGCTCACATAAACGTTGCCCGAGGCGTCCACGGCGATGCCCACGCAATAGTTGAACTGGCCGTTGCCGGTGCCGTAGGAGCCCCACTGGCCCAGGTAGGTCCCGGTGGCGTCGAATTTCTCGACGCGGTTGTTCCACTCGTCGGTGACGAAGACGTTCCCCGAACCATCCACGGCCACGCCCCAGGGAGTATTGAACTGGCCGTTGCCGGTGCCGTAGGAACCCCATTGGCCCAGGTAGGTCCCGGTGGTGGTGAAATACTGGATCCGGTAGTTATAGACGTCCACCACATAGACCGTGCCGGAAGGGGTGATGTCGATGCCGATGGGCACGTTGAACTGCCCGTTCCCGCTCCCGCCCGTCCCCCATTGGCGCAGGTAATTGCCGTTGGAGTCGAAGACCTGGATGCGGTTGTTTCCCCAGTCGGAGAGATAGATGTTGTCACCGGTATCCGACGCCAATTCGATGGGCTGGTTCATTTGCCCGTTGGCCGATCCCAAGGTCCCCCATTGGGAGACATAGGGGCAGGTCGGGGCGGGGGTCTCCGATCCGGAGGGGGTCGAGGTGGGCGTCAAGGTCACCGTCGGGGTGGAGTGGCCCGGGTCCAAAGGCCCGCCGTCACCCGGATCGGTGCATAGGAGTTTGCACCCCGTGGAGATGAGAGCCAGGACCGAAATGGAGAGCAAAAAGTTCTTCATAAAAGAGCTCCTTTGATATGACCTTCCATACTTATAGAGTGGCAACATTGATTTTATTCCAAAAAAACGTTTCGAGGCCGGGAATGAGCAGGAAAAAAGGTCAAAAACAGGTGCTTTCCAAGGGATGGTTCGATCCGGCGCCGGGTCAACTCTCCTGGGGCGGCAACAGGGCCCTTTTGAACCAAAAATCCGACAGGTCCTCGGCCACCCTCCGGAAGCCCGCCAGGTCGGTAGGCTTCATCACATAGCTGTTCGCGTCCAGGTCATAGGCCTCCCGGATGTCCGAATCCAGGGAGGAGCTGGTGAAGACCAGGATGGGGATCGCCCGCAAGGCCGGGTCCCTCTTCACTTTCCTCAAAAGGGTCCTGCCGTCCATGAGCGGAAGGTTCAGGTCCAGGAGGACCAGGTCGGGCCTGAGGGCATCCTCGAATCTGCCCTCCCGCCGCAGATAGGCCAGTCCATCCTCCCCGTCGGTCACCACGTCGACCCGGATGGACAAAACTTTCTCCCGCAGGGCCTTCTGCATCAGGAACACGTCCCCACCGTTGTCCTCGACCATCAGGACCTGGAACGGCCGATACGCTGAATGTTCCGTTGTCATGACGTTCCTCCTTTCATCTTGGGAAGGGTCCAATAGAAGCAAGCGCCTTCCCCTGGTTTCGATTCCACCCAGATCCGCCCCCCATGGCGCGTGACCACCTTCTTGCAGATGGCCAGCCCGATGCCGGTGCCGGGATATTCCTGGCGGGAATGGAGGCGTTTGAAGACCTCGAAGATCTGTTCCCCATATTGGGGGTCCAGGCCGATGCCGTTGTCCTGGACGCTGAAGAGCCACTCGTCCCCCCGGTCGGCGGCCCCGACCTGGATCCGGGGCGATCGTTGGCTCCTGAACTTCACCGCGTTCCCGATGAGGTTCTGGAAGACCTGGACGATCTGGTTGTTGTCCCCCAGGACCTCCGGCAAGGGGTCCCGTTCCACCTCGACGTGGTGCTCCCGCAAGGACGGATCCAGGTTCCGGAGGGCCTCCTCCAGGGCCTTGCCGCAGTCCACCCGGGTGAAGGGTTGGGTGGTCCCCAGGCGCGAATAGGCCAAAAGGTCCTTGATGAGGGCCTGCATCCGTTTCACCCCGTCCACGGTATGGCCGATATATTCGTCAGCCTCGGCGTCCAGCTTGCCCTTGTATTGATGGGCCAGGAGCTGGACGAAGCTGGCGATCATGCGCAAGGGTTCCTGCAGGTCATGGGAGGCCACGTAGGCGAACTGTTCCAGTTCTTTGTTCGACCGGGCCAGTTCCTCCATTCGTTTCCGGGAAGTGACGTCCCGGGTGATCTTGGCGAAACCCTTCAAGGCCCCCTTTTCGTCCCGCAACGCGGTCAGGATGGTATCGGCCCAGAACCGGGTGCCGTCCTTGCGGACCCGCCACCCTTCCTCTTCCACCCGTCCCCGCCGGACGGCCTGCTCCAGGCAGGCGCCCGGCTTCCCGGCCTGGATGTCCTCGGGCGTATAAAAAATGGAAAAATCCCGCCCGATCGCCTCCCGGGCTTCGTATCCCTTGACGCGTTGGGCCCCTTCGTTCCAGCTGATGATCTTCCCGGCGGGATCGAGGAAGTAGATGACATAATCCTGGACGTTCTCCATGAAGAGGGCCGTCCTGCGGATCTCCTCGTCCTTCTTCTTCATCTCCCTTGTGTCCCGGCCGATGCCCGCCAGGGCCTTAGGCTCCCCGCTGGCCGGGTCGCGGATGAGGGCCGCGGTGAAGTGCATGGGCAGGGGCTCCCCGGTCTTGAAGTGCCGCAGCTCGAACTCGCCGGCCCAGCTCCCTTTTTCCATCAGGGTGGCCAGGACCTCCGAGCGCAACCGGGGCACGTCCCCCGGCGCGATGAAATCCTCATGGAGTTTTTGTCCGATGTCCTCGTCCCGGGATAGGCCCGTCAAGTCCCGGCCCGCCCTGTTCAAATAGGTCATGTGGCCGTCCACGGAGGTCAGGCAGATGAAATCCGAACTGGTCTCCACCAACAGGGCCAATTTGCGGATCTCCTCCTCCTGGCGGTTGCGCTCGGTCACGTCCCGGATGGCCGTGACCCGGGCCGTCCCCCCGTCCAGCCGCACCGTCCGGCCCGTGACCTCGATATCGAGGACCGTCCCGTCCTTCTTGAGGCCCCGGACCGGGTAGGTCCCCTCGTAATGGGACGAAATGTTCTCCTGGACCGCCTCCCGCGCCTCCGGGACCACGAAATCGGTCGGAGGACGGCCGATGACCTCGGCCAACCCGTAACCGAACATCCGGCAAAAGGTCGAATTGGCACCATGGATCAGTCCATGGTCCATCAGCACCACCCCCTCCTGGGTGGCCTCCGAAAGGAGCCGGAACTTCTCGTGACTGGCGCCCAGTTCCTGGGCCAGGGCCTCCTTTTCCCGGGCCTCCTTTTCAAGCCTCAGGTTGGTCCGGGTCAGCTCCTCGGTCCTCACCAGCACCTTCAGTTGCAGGTCCGACTCGGACCACCGAAGCTCCTCCTCCACCTTCCGCCGTTCCTCGGCGGCGGTGGACAAGGCCAGGAGCGTGAGGCTGATGATGGCCATGAAAGCCTGGAGAAAGACCAGGGACTGATTGGGGGTGGGGCCGTAAAAGGGGCCGAAACCCTGTTGGGTGCCCCCCACCGCCAGGAACGAAACAGCGAGGACCGTCATGGAGGTGGTGAAGGGGCTATAGCGGACCGCGATCCAAAGGAGCGTCGGCATCAGGATGAAAGGGACCGGAGCGTGGTCCCTGGAAATGCCGCACTGGCCGGAGAACAGGACCCAGACCGACAAAACCACCAGGACGACCAAAACGAAGCTCTCGGCCAATCGTCCCGGGCTTGGCCTGGGCCATCGCATGGGAGGAAGGAGCAAGAGGGGCGGGGCCACGACCAGGGCCCCCGCCATGTCGCCCAGCCACCAGGTGAGCCAGACATCCGGGGCCAGGGCCGAGTCCGAAAAACCCGCCAGGGACAGGGAACCGACCCCGACGGTCGCACTGACGACGGGAGCGATGAGCCCGCCGAAAAGGGCGAAACGGAACAAGGTCGGGAACGATCCCAAGGCCTTGCGGCCCCCCGCCCACCTTTCGATGAGGGCGGCGCCCAGGAGGGCTTCCAGGCTGTTCCCGGAGGCGATCGCCAGGGAGGTAAGGACCGTTCCATTGGTGGAGAGGTTGGCGAGGAAGGCGCCGAGGAAAATACCCGGCCAAAGCCGCTGGCCTCCTATCAGGAGGGCCGCCAGGGCGATCCCCGTCGGGGGCCAGACTGCGGTGGCGTTGGCCTGGACGAAGGCCAGGGTCAATCCCCACTTGGCCGCCGCGAAATAGACCGCGGCCAGGACCGGGAGCTTCCAGAAGCGCTTCACGACCGGCGGCGTTCCGTCATCCAAAGGGCGCCTTCTTTCCTTTGAGACTTATCGGGGATCAGGCCTTCCCGAATACGGTGAACCGGGCCTTGCCTCCGACCTTGGCACGGTACATGGCCTCATCGGCGGCCTTCAAGAGGGACTCGGAAGTTCCCCGGCCACAATCGGAGAAGGCCACCCCGATGCTGACCGTGGCGCCGGCCTCCCCCTCCTTCAAATGGAAGGGGAACCGCAGTGCGTCCAGGATGCGGCGGGCCACTTGGATCCCCTCCTCATGGTCCTCCAACCCCTCCAAAAGGACGGTGAATTCGTCCCCCGCCAACCTTGTCACGATGTCGCTGGGCCGCACGCAGGAACGGAGCCTCTGGGCCAGGATCACCAGCAATTCGTCCCCCGCGGCATGGCCCAGGCGGTCGTTGACCGCCTTGAACCCGTCCAGGTCCACGAAAAGGACCGCGAAGAGCGGCTTGGGTTCCTGCTGGGACCGTTCGAAAGCCCGTCCGAGGGCTTCCATGAAGAGCGACCGGTTCGGCAGGCCCGTGAGAGGATCGTAAAAGGCCCGCAGGGCCAGCCGTTGCTCCATGTTCCGGTGGTGGGTGATGTCGGTGAAGGAACCGGCGATCCGGTGGGCCTTGCCGTCCTGCTCGAAAATGGCCGAGCCCCGGCAGAGGACCCACAGGTAATTCCCGTCCCGGTGCCTCAAACGGTGCTCGGTGGAGAAATGGTCGCTCTTGCCCGCCAAGTGCTCCGAAAGCTCGTGGCGCACCCGGTCCAGGTCGGCGGGATGGATCCGTCCGAGCCATTCCTGGGGATCCTTGCCGATCTCCTCCTCCGAATGGCCCAGCATCATCTTCCAGCGCGCCGAAAAATAGACCTCGCCCTTCACCAGGTCCCAGTCCCAAAGCCCGTCCCGGGATCCCTCGGACACGAGGAAATACCTTTCCTCATCCTCCTGGATCCGTTTGAGCAGGTTGTAGCGTTCGATGGCGTAATGGATGGAGCGCTTGAGGACCTGTCCGTTCAGGTCGTCCTTCAGGAGGAAATCCTGGGCGCCCTCCCGCATGGCCTGCATGGCCGTTTCCTGGTCGTCCGTGCCGGTCAGCACGACGATCGGCACATGGGGCCCCGATCGCACCACGCTGCGGAGCGTCTCCAAGCCGGAGGAGTCGGGAAGTTGGAGATCCAAAAGCACCAGGTCCAGGTCGCCCCGGCCGATGCGGGCCAGTCCTTCCCCCAACCGCCCCGCCCTCTCCAGGTGGTATTGCGGGGCTTCCTTCGCCCGGATGGCCGCCTGCAGCAGGAGGGCGTCCCCGGGGTTGTCCTCGATCAATAAGATCCGGGTCTCTGTCGTTTCCATGAGCACCCCCACGTCCGGGAAAAGGACCGGAAGGGCCGCACCGGCGCCCTCAGTCCCTCAATGCGGTCAAGCTCCGCAACCAAATGTCCTCGATGTAACGGGTCGCGGCGAACAACCCGTCCAGGTCCGAGGGTTTCACCATGAAGAAATTCGCCCGGGACTCGTAGGCCCGTTGGATGTCCGAATCCAGCTTGGAATTGGTCAGGATCACCACCGGGATCTCCTTCAATGCGGGATCGTCCTTGATCTCCTCCAACACCTCGAAACCCGATTTTTTCGGCATGTTCAAGTCCAAAAGGACCAGGTCGGGTTTGTGGGCGTCGCCGTGGACGCCCCGGCGCTTGAGGTATTGGATGGCTTCCTCGCCATCCTTCACCCGGAAGACCTGGACCGGGGTCTTGCAGCCCTTGAAGGCCTCCATCATGAGGGTCACGTCCCCCAGGTTGTCCTCGACCAGGAGGACCCTGATCGATCGCGTGATCATTTTCGTCAAAGAAACCATAACGCCTCCTTCGAGCGGCCGGACCTTGGATGCTGGGATGGGGATCGAAAGGGAAAGGGTCCCAGGCGGATGAGTCCGGACCCATTCGGGATGAACGGCTAGGAAGGATAAAGGATGGGAGGGGCACCTCCATCACCCGCGTTGTTGCTGATGAGTCAATTATAACCCCCGGATTTTTCGGGAGCTCCACCCCCCGGATGCTTTTCCGGCCGCTTTTTCGGGAAATCTATTAACCCGATGACCGGATGTTAAACCTTACGGGGCTCCTCCGGGCGCAACCTCAATCCCTGGGGGCGGAGCCCGCGGGAACCCCATCGAGGATCCGCGCCTTGGAAGCTCCCCCATCGGGTCCGATCGGGCGGACCGCCTCTTGCCCGTCTTCCCGGCCCTTAAAACCGGCCGCAACTGCCCCATTCCTGTCCACTTTCGGCCCGCCCGCCCAAAAGGCCGGGGTAGGCGGAAAGGCCTTCGGTTACAATGGGCCCATGCGAATCCTGGTCATCGACGACGAGGAATCCCTCGTCAAGATCCTCTCCAAATTCCTCCAACAGGCCGGGCACGAGGTCTTTTCCGCGCCCAACGGCACCGAAGGCCTGGACCGTTCCTCCCAATTGAAGCCCGACCTGGTCCTTTTGGACCTGAACCTGCCCGACATGAAGGGCACCGACGTGCTTTCCCAGATGAACGCCCGGACCGACCCGGCCTCGGTGGTCGTCATCACCGGCGAGGGCACGGTGGACGCCGCGGTGGCCGCCATGAAGATGGGCGCCGAGGACTTCCTGGAGAAGCCCATCGACATGGAGCGCATGAAAGTGGTGGTGGGCAAGATCGCCGACAAGCGGGGCCTCAAGAAGGAGGTGGAGGTCCTCAAGAAGCGCCAGCGGGAGATGTACCGCCGGGACTACCTCTTCCTCAACGACCCCGAGATGCAGAAGCTCTACACCGAGATCGAGCAGATCGCCGGCCAGGACAAGGTCACCGTCATCATCTTCGGCGAGACCGGCACCGGCAAGGAGCACGTCGCCCGCCTCATCCACACCCTCTCGCCCCGTTCGGCCCGCCCCTTCGTGGAGCTCCATTGCGGGTCCCTGCCCGAGAGCATCCTCGAATCCGAGCTCTTCGGTTACGAACCCGGGGCCTTCACCGACGCCAAGCGCCAGAAGCCCGGCCTCTTCGAGGAAGGCCAGTTCGGCACCGTCTTTTTGGATGAGATCGGGGAGCTGACCCCCTCGGTCCAGATGAAGCTCCTGAAGGTGCTCGAGCAGAAGACCCTCCGCCGCCTGGGGGGCACCCGGGAGATCCCGCTGGACGTGCGCATCGTGGCCGCCACCCACCGGGACCTGGAGAAGGAAGTGAAGGAAGGGCGTTTCCGGGCCGACCTCTTCTACCGCCTGAACGTCATCCCTCTCACCATCCCGGCGCTCCGGGACCGCCCCGGCGACGTGGTGCAGTTGGCCAACTTCTTCCTGCAGGAGTCCTGCCGGGCCTTCAACAAGAAGCTGAACCTGCTTTCCGACGACGTCCTGGAGGCCCTGAAGACCTATCCCTGGCCGGGGAACGTGCGGGAGCTCAAGCACGTCATCGAACGCATGGTGGTCACCGCCAAGGGCACCGCCTTGACCCCGAAGGACCTTCCCAAGGAGATCCAGGAGAACCGGGCGCCCAAACCCGCCGCCAAGGGCGTGATGAGCAAGGACGACGCGGAGAAGGAGAACATCCAACGGGCCCTCCTCGAGACCCAGGGCAACCGCTCCCGGGCCGCCGAGATCCTGGGCATCACCCGCAAGACGCTCTTCAATAAAATGAAGAAGTACGAACTCGGGGAATAGACCTGGGTAAGAATGACCCAACTTGACTTTCTTTTCCCGTTCCAGCTTTTAGACCCCCCGTAAAAGGCCGTTTTTCGGCACCTCTCCCTGGCATCCTGTTTGCCTTCTATCAGGGCATGAACGCGAACACCCTCACCCTCGGATCCAGCGCTCCGGCCGCCCCGGCCCGGGAGAAGCGCGACAGTTTCTGGAAGTTCCACCGCAACCTGGGCAAACGGGAGGCGCTGGCCGCCTTCCGTTTTCTGGTCTACATGACCTCCGTGATCCTTCTTTATTCCAATTGGAAGGGCGACACCGGGTTCCCCCCGGCCCGCCTGGCCTGGCTCCTTTCCTTTTACCTGGTCTCGGTGGTCTCCACCTTCTTCGTGCGGGCGAACCGCTTCGAGAACCAGGTCTTCCTTTCCCTCATCTTCGTGTCCGACACCCTCTTCGTGACGGGCAGCATCGCCCTGGGCGGCCTTCAGGACGTCGACCTTTTCGTCATCTTCTTCATCACCATCTTCATCTCGGCCCTCTCCCAGAACGTCCAAAGCGTCTTCACCATCTCGGGGATCGCCTGCGTCCTTTACGGTTTCCTCCAGGTCCGCTCCGGCCACGACCTGTCCCTGGGCGACACCCAGACCCTGATGCGCTTCCCCTTCCTTTTCGTGGCGGCGGCCCTGAGCGGCTACCTGGCCATGGAGTCCAAGAAGAACCAGGAGGAGAAGTTGCACTTGACCGAGATGAACCGCTTCCTGGCCGACCAGGCCGACGCCTCCACCCTCAAGCTCACCGAGATGAACCGGAACCTGAAGGGCCTGCTGGAGTACCACCATTGCGTCCTGGCTTCCCTGCCCCTGGGGATCATCGTGGTGCGCAAGGACGGAACGCTCCGGACCTTCAACGGCGGGGCCCGCCAGATCACCGGCTTCGTGGAGGCCGAGATGGCCGGACGGTCGATCGAGGACCTTCCCGCCAACCTCGCCCCCATCGCCGAGGGCCTGCGCCGCACCCTGGAGACCGGCAAGGCCCTGGTCCAGGACCATCTGGAGATCCTCTCCGCCCGCCGGGAGGGGATCCCGGTGACCCTGGAGACCTCGCTCCTCAAGGCCGGCAACGGGGAGGTCCTGGGCGCCATCGCGGTGGTGCGGGACATGACCCTGCTGCGCCAGATGGAGACCCAATTGCTCCGCGCCGAACGTTTCTCGGCCCTGGGCGAGATGGCCGCGGGCGTGGCCCACGAGATCAAGAACCCCCTCAACGCTATCCTGGGCTTCTCCAAACGTCTGGGCGCCAAGCTGGAGGACCCTTCCCTTAGGAAGTACGCCGACATCATCGGCACCGAGGTGGTGCGCATGGACGGCATCGTTAACGACGTGCTGGAATACAGCCGCCCCGACAAGTGCCACAAGGAGCCCGCCGACCTGAACAAGCTGATGGAAGAGACCGCCGCCTTCCTTTCGGAAAAGGCCGACGCCGGGGGGGTCCGGGTGGAAAAGCACCTGGCCCCGGCCCTGCCGTTGGTCCCCACCGACATCCCCAAGGTCCGCCAGGTGGTCCTGAACCTCATGATCAACGGCTTGCAGGCGATGGCGGGCCGCACCGGCGGGGTCCTGTCGATCGAGACCCGCCTTTTGGAGGGCCTGGCCCCCCAGGCTGGCGCCTCCCAAGGGGACATCTTCCAAAGGCTCTTCCTGAAACAAAAGATGGTGGCGGTCTCCGTCACCGACAACGGTTGCGGCATCCCCAAAGAGAACCTCTCCAAGCTTTTCCACCCCTTCTTCACCACCAAGACGACGGGGACGGGGCTGGGCCTGAGCATCTGCCAGAAGATCATCGCCTCGCACGGCGGGACCTTGGAAGTGGACAGCGTGCCGGGGCATGGGAGCGTCTTCACCTTCTACCTGCCGGTGGAAGAATAACCGAGGAGGACCCGGCCTTCGGCTGGGAACGAAAAGGCCCCCCCGGCCTGAAAGCCGGGGGGCCCCACGAGGGACCCGGAGGAACGTCATGGAGAACAAAAAATACACGATCTTGATCGCCGAGGATGAGCCGAGCGCCCGGTTCTTATATGAGGAGGAACTTCGGGACGAGGGTTACGAGGTCCTCACCGCCGAGAACGGCCTTCAGGCCTTGGGGATCCTGGAGGACCATCCGGTGGACCTGCTGATGACCGACATCAAGATGCCCGACATGCACGCCATGGAGATGATCCCCCAGGTCCGGACGGACCATCCCGACCTTCCCATCATCGTGGCCTCGGCCTTCAAGGGCATGGAGAACGATTTCGCGCTCCAAGGCTTCCACATCAGCGGCTTCTTCTCCAAGCCGGTGCCCATGGCCGCGCTGAAAATGATGATCCAGGAGATCCTTCGCGCGAAAGGCGCGATCGCCGGCGCGGCCTGACCCTTCCCCATCCCCCTCTTTCAACGGGTTTGGGGGTTAAACGACCGTTAAATCCCCCCCGCCGACCCTTGATTTAATCCTGCGGCTCCATTAAAGGGGCTATAATGAAGCCAGAAATTAATCTTCCTGACCAGTGACCCCTTCCTTCTGGCGTTATTCGTCGATCGGACTTTTCATGGCATTCCTGGACCGGGTCCTAGACCCGCCCTCTTACGGTTACACCCGCGATCAGAAGCTCTATAAACCTACCCAAAAAGAGATCTTCGCCGAATTCTTCCATCGGCTGAACATCTTCAACTCCCGCAAGTCCTGGCTCCCCTTTTTCAGCTGGTTTCTCATCCTCCTCTTCGCGCCCTTCTTTTTCCTTTTCCTGTTCAAGTACTTCACCTGGAAGCTCCTGCTGATCGGCTTCATCTACAGCATGGTGGTGCTGGGGACCCATGGGACCATCTACCTCCACCGCTACGGCTCCCACAACGCCTACACCTTCAGCCACAAGTTCTGGCTTTATTTCACCCGGAGCCTGGTGGTCAAGACCATCCCCGAGGAAGCCTATGTGATCTCCCATCACGTGCATCATTTCCGGTCGGAAAAACCGGGCGACCCTTACAACGTCCACGGGGGCTGGCTTTACTGCTTCCTGGCCGACGTGAACCACCAGGCCATCGCCCGGGACCTTTCCCCCGAGGATTACGCCAAGACCGCCAACATGATCGCCCACATGGGGGTCCGCGTGAACAGCTACGCCCAATACCAAAAATGGGGTTCGGTGACCCACCCCTTCTGGACCGTCCTGGATTTCGCCTCCAACTGGGCCTTCTGGTTCACGGTCTTTTACCTCCTGGGCGGCATGCCCTTGCTCGCGACCCTGATCGGCTGGACCGCTTTTTGGGCGGTGGGGGTGCGCACCTTCAACTATGACGGGCACGGCGGCGGCAAGGACAAACGCAAGGAAGGGGATGATTTCAACCGGACCGACCTTTCCATCAACCAAAAATGGCCAGGTCTGGTGACCGGCGAATGGCACAACAACCATCACCTTTATCCCAACGGGGCCCGCGCGGGCTTCCTGCCCAGCCAATGGGATTACGCGTGGCTTTACATCAAGGGCCTGCACCTGATCGGGGCCGTCGACCAATACCGCGATTTCAAGGAGCAGTTCATGGAGAAGCACTACCGTCCCTGGCTCGCCCAGCGGTCCGCTTCTCTTTCCACCGCGCGGGTGCCGTAAGGCCTCCCGGCCATGACGCCCCTCCGCTTCCTTCCCGTGATGGACCCCTCCGGAGCGGCGGAAGTGGAGGCCCTGGCCCGGACCATCTGGCCCGAACACTACATCCCCCTGATCGGCGAGACCCAGGTCGACTACATGTTGGACCGCCTCCAAGGGGCAGCCGCCATCCTGGACCAGGTCCAACACGGCACCGCCTACTACCTTCTCCAGGACCCCCAAGGGGATTCCCTCGGTTACCTGGCCCTCCAGGCCCTGGAAGGGTCCCTTTACCTCAGCAAGCTTTACATCCGCAAGGAGGACCGGGGGAAGGGCTACGCCTCCCAGGCCCTTGGGTTCCTCAAAGCCCGCGCCCGGGAAAAGGGTATCACCCGCATTTTCTTGCGGGTCCACAAACGGAACCCCTCGGTGGCCATTTACCAAAAAATGGGCTTCCGCATCACCGGCCCCCTCGTGACCGAGATCGGGGATGGGTTCGTCATGGATGACCACCGGATGGAGCTGGACCTTCGCTGAATCCCCTCCTTGTGGGAGGGTCGTGGGGATGGGAAAATAGGCCGGAATGAAACGGATCCTATTCCCGCTCAGCCTCCTCCTGGCCGGCCCTCTTTGGGGCCAGGCCACCGACACCCCGACACCCGGCCCCTGTTGCGTGGCCGTCACCCAATTGACCGGCTTCCTGGCGCCCGCCGGCCTGGCGGTGGACCCGGCCGCCCAAAGGCTCTACGTGGCTGATTTCAACAACCACCAGGTCCAGGTCTTCGACAGCAACACCCAGGCCGCCCTGACCATCCTCACCACCGCCAATTCCGGGACGACCTTCCTGGGGCCCATCGACGTGGCCTTGGACGGCGCCGGGGACCTTTACGTGGCGGACATCGGCTCTTCCCCGCCCATCAAGAAATTCAACAGCGCCTTCACTTACCTGGGTTCCCTGGGGCCCGCCGGGGTCACGGCCCAGGGCGTCTGGGCCGATGTTTCCTCGGTCTTTTTCTCCACCTCCGATGGGCGGGTCCTCCAATACGACGGAGCCACCACCGTCTACTCCGCCGCGGCCACTTACGGGGGACAGCTCCACAGCCCCAATGAACTGCAAAAGATCGGCAACTGGCTCTACGTGACCGATACCTTGAACGGCCAGTTGGTGAAGTTCGGCCTTTCCCCGCCCGACCCTTCCCCCGTCACGGTCCTCACCGGCCTGCTCGACCCCTCCGCCTTCCGGTCCGATCCGGCGGGCAATCTCTACATCGTCGAGGGGAACAACGGCAGCGCTCCCGAGTACCTGGACGAATTCAGTTCCGACTTCAGCGTCAAGGTCCAATGCCCCTTCCCGGCCGTGGGCATCTGGGGGGCGGCGGTGAACGGCCTGGGACAGGTCTATGTGAGCCTGATCAACGGGGGTTCGGTGAGCCTGATGGCGGGCTGCGGCCTTTCCGCCCTGCCCACCGCCACCCCGACCCCCGGCGGACCGGCCCCCACGCCCACCCCGACGCCGCCCGACGCGGGTTGCGACGGGAGCTACGCCTACCCGAACCCGGCCAACGGCGGCTCCTTGAAGGTCCATCTCCAGCTTTGCCAGCCCGCGACGCGCTGGAAGGTCTTCGTGATGAATACGGCGGGGGCCCAGATCGGGGAGGCTTCCGCGGCGGGGGCCACCGGCGGGAACGACCTTTCCCTCTCCATCGGGGGATGGGCCTACGGGGTCTATTACTACCTGGTGGAGATCGACGACGCGTCGGGCCCCCGGCGCCTGAAGCCCGTCAAGTTCGCGGTGGTCCGATGAGCGCGCCGCTCCGCTGGGGCATCCTCTCGACCGGCCGCATCGCGGGCATTTTCGCCCATGCGGTGCGGCGTTCCCGCACGGGCCGCCTGGCGGCGGTGGGAAGCCGGGACGTTCGGTCCGCCCGGGTCTTCGCCAAGGAACACCGTGTCCCCCGGGCCTATGGGGACTACCCTTCGCTCCTGAAGGACCCGCAGGTGGAGGCCGTCTATATCGCCCCGCCCCATCCCTTCCATCTCCGCTGGACCTTGGAGGCCCTTCGGGCGGGCAAGCACGTGCTCTGCGAGAAGCCGCTGGCCATGGGCGCCGCGGACGCCCGGCGCATGGTCCAGGCGGCCCGGAAAAACCGCCGCTTCCTGATGGAAGCCTTCATGTACCGATGCCATCCCCAGACCCGGGAATTGGTGCGCCTCGTCCGGGACGGGGCCATCGGGAAGGTCCGCTTCATCCAGGCCTCCTTCTGCTTCGATGCGCCGCTGGACCTGAAGAACCGGTTGTTCAATAAAAAATTGGGAGGAGGCGGCATCCTGGACGTGGGCTGTTATCCGGTCTCCATGGCGCGTCTGCTGGCCGGGGCGGCCCAAGGCAAGGCCTTCGCCGAACCGGTGGAATTGAAGGGGACCGGGATCCTGGGGGAAAAGAGCGGGGTGGACGAGATGGCTTCGGCCATCCTCCGATTCCCCGGGGACATCCTCGCCGAATTGTCCTGCGCCATCCGCGCCGACCGGGGGGAGTCCATGGTCCGGGTGGATGGGACCAAGGGGAGCCTGACGGTGCCTTCCCCTTGGTTCGCGAAATGGGAGGGCGGGACTTCCTACCTCCTCCACCAGCCCCAAGGGGCCCAAAAGCCGCGCCGGATCCCGGTGCGATGCCAAAAGGGCCTTTACACGGTGGAAGCCGATGAGGTGGCCCGCTCGATCCGCCAAGGCCTGTTCCAGTCCCCCGCCATGTCCTGGGAGGACAGCCTGGGCAATGCGCGGGTCTTGGATGCCTGGCGCCGTTCCGTCGGACTCCCCTGATCCCTTCGCTTACTTGAGGACGATGACCTTCTTGACCGTATTCCCCGAGGGCTGGACCACCACGAAGAAATAGACCCCATTGCCCACCGTGGATCCCTGGGCGTTGTCCCCGTCCCAACTGAACCGGTAATTTCCCGCCGCCAGGGCCTGGTCCGCGATCTTGGCCACTTCCTGCCCGACGATGTTATAGACCAGCACCTTCACGGTCCCGGCCTGGTCCACCCGCACGTCCATCCCCAGGGGACCCTTCGTCGGGTCGAAATAGTTCTCGTCCAGGTAAAGGGGCGCGTTCGGGGTCGGCGTCGGGGTCACCGACCCGGTCGGGGTGAAGGTGGGCGTCCAGGACGCGGTCGGGGTCGCCGAAGGGGTCTGGGTGGCCGTCACAGTGGGCGTATCGGTCGCAGTGGGGGAAGGCGTTGGGGTGGGACTGTCGGTCGGGGTGGAGGTGGCGGTCATCGTAGGCGTGGAGGTGGCGGTGGAAGTGGCGGTCGAGGTCGCGGTGGCGGTCGGCACCAGGTAAGAGAAGGAAGAAGGCCCGGCGGCCTGTCCCGACACGGACACCTGCACCGACGCGGTCCCGCTCCCCGCCGGGGCGGTGACCACCAGGGTGGTGGGGTTGGCGAAGACCACCGAGGCGGTGTTCCCCCCGAAGGTGACGGTGGCGGTGGAGAAGAAGTTCGTGCCCGTGATCGTGACCGGATAACCCCCGCTGATGAGCCCCGAACCCGGGCTCACGTTGGTGATCGAAGGTGCGTCATAGCTGAAGCTGACCGGATTGCTTCCCTGTCCGTTCACCGTGGCCAGGACCTGGATCCCCGTCCCCGCGCCTGCGGGGGCCGTCACCACGATCTGGGAAGCGGTCTGGCCGGTGAGGGTGACCGCGGCCCCGCCGAAGGTGACCGTCGCGGGCCCGGTCAGGTTGGACCCGAAAAGGGTGACCGGATACCCCCCCGCCGTGGAACCGTTGCCGGGGAGCATCCCGCTCAAGGTCGGGGGAAAGGGAGTGGCGGTCGGTGTCGCGGTGACCGTCGGGGTGGGGCTCAAGGTCGCCGTGGGCGTGGCCGTGGGCGCCGAACCCACCAGGAACCGGAAGGCCAGGTCCGACGAGGTCTGGTTGGCCCAAAGGACGCCCCCGTTACCCGACATCTGGGCGTAGGAAAGGGTCCCGTCGTAGGTCAGGTCGTCATAGGGGCTTCCGGGGTCGGGATTGGTGGGGTTGTCCACCAGGTAATAAGCGCCCGCCGTGGACCCGGGCGAGGAGAACCAAAGCTGGTATTGGTGGCTGGAGATCAGCTGGATGGGCGCCCCGGGGATCGCCACATCGATCCAGGTAAAGGAAGTGTTGGCCGTGGCGTTGGTGGCCAGGGTCACGGGCCCCCAGGTTTGGGGCGCGGTCAGATCGTCCAATTCGCACAAGAGGGGTCCCGCCGGACTGCTGACCCTCTGGACATAGGCGCCCATCTTGAGGACCCAGGTGTTGGTGACGGGCCCCTCCAGCGTTTCACCGACGGCGGTGACGCCCGCCAGGGGGATGTTGTTCGTGGTGACATAGGGGTTCCCGTAATTGGTCGCATCCCCGACGATGCCCACCGGCTCGTGATCGGTCTCGATAAAACCACCTCCGTTGTCGAAGGTCGTATAGAAGGCCGGATCGAGGGATTGGTCATAGGGGATGATCTGGTGTTCCGGAAGGGTATATTCATCCACCACGTAAAAATTGGCGTTGTCCGCCCCGCCTTGGCTGGTCAAGACCATATGGTAGGAAACGCCAGGAGTGACCGAAGCGGGACTGAGGAACTGAAAATAAGTCCATCCCGAGACCATGGTCGCGTTCTGGGCCCCTAGCACACTGCCCATGTTCGGAAGCCCCCCGCCGTCATCATCAACGATGAAAGCGTAATAATCCGGGCAGGTCCCGACCGGGAATCCATGGACCCAAACCCTGGAGATCATGCTGGTTTGGGCGATGAAACTGAAGGAGGTCTGTTGGGTGGTGGTGAGGGAGACCGGGCCGCTAGTGCTGTCGATGACCGCCTGGTTCCCGAAATAGGCCCCGATGATGGCGCTGCTCCCCGCCAGGGCGGGAACGGCCGAACCGAGGGCCCATAAGAGGAAGGCTCCGGTTCGTCGTCGGATGGAGGGGCGGATCGGGGGCACGGGGACCTCGGGAACAGGGCTTTTAGAAATGTATCACAATCAAGGAAAGAAGGAAGGGGGGCCGCCAAGCCTCTGGATAAAGGTGGCGGCAAAAAAGGGAAAGGTGACCGAAGGGACCGGGCCCCGGGGATCACTTGAGGACGATCACCTTCTTCACCGTGTTGCCCGAGGCCTGTCGGACCAGGACGAAATAGACCCCGTTGCCGGTCAGGGCGCTCTGGTGGTTGCGGCCGTCCCAATAAACGCGGTAGTTACCGGGAGCCAGGTCCTGGTCCATGAGCTTGAGGACCTGCTGGCCGGCGATGTTGAAGACCATCACCTTGCAGTTCCCCGCCTGGTCCACCCGCACGTCCATCCCCAGGGGCCCCTTCGTGGGATCGAAGAAGTTGGCGTCCAGGTAGAGCGCCGCATCCGGCGTCGGGGTCGAGGTGACCGACCCGGTCGGCGTGAAGGTGGGGGTGATGGTCGGCGTGTTGGTAATGGTGGGTGTCAGGGTGGGGGTGCGGGTAGCTGTCGGCGTAGGTGAAGCCGAAGCGGTGAGGGACGGCGTAGCCGTCATCGAATCCGTCGGGCTGTTCGTGGCGGTGTAGGTCAAGGTGACCGTGGCCGTCGAGGTGGCGGTCCTAGTGGCGGTGTCCGTCGCGGTGTTCGTCGCCGTCGACGTGGAAGTGGGCGTCCGGGTAGCTGTCGGCGTAGGCGAAGCCGTAGCGGTGAGGGACGGCGTGGCCGTCATCGAATCCGTCGCCGTGTTCGTGGCCGTTCGGGTCGCCGTCCGGGTGGCGGTATTCGTGGCCGTGTTCGTCGCGGTCGAAGTGGCCGTCGGCGTAGGCGAAGCCGAAGCGGTGAAGGACGGCGTAGCC
>DASZRK010000021.1 GCA_035549195.1 bacterium | reverse complement strand
TATAGGAATTTCGGGGGCGAAGTGGACCGAAACCTTAGATCCGTTCCAACCCCTTGGACCCGGCCCATCGGCCCCGGCAAGCCCCCACTAAATAAAGCGATCCGGTGATCAAAAGACCGCGTTCCATTTCCCGCGCCTTTCGGGCCGCCAGATCCAAGGCTTTACGCCAATCCTTGATCCAAAACACCGGTATGCCCTTCCCTTCCCAGACCCGCATGACACGCGAACCTTCCTGTCGGCGGCCGCTTGGCGGCTCCGTGGCGATCGAAAGGGCCGTCCTTCCCGCCAACTTCCCAACGATGCCTTCCACATCCTTATCGGCCAGGAACCCGTTCAGGACCACCCAATGCTTTCCCGGATATCCATGGGCCAAAGCCTCCGACAAGGCTGCCGCCCCGTCAGGATTGTGGGCTCCATCCAATAGGACCAAAGGATCCCGGGAGATGCGCTCGAATCGTCCAGGCCAGGATGCGGCGGACAACCCCTTTTGGATGGTCGCGCTGTCCAGGGAAAGACCCTGGGTCTCCAAGGCCCGGACCCCGGCCACGGCCAGGGCCGCGTTGCCCCTTTGGAACATACCCGTAGCCGGTAGGGTGAAATGGTCCTTGAAGCCCAGCCCGTTCCACCGGAAGCCCTTGGAAGTCGCCCGAAAACGGTAATTGCGCCCCGCCAAAGCCAGCGGCACCCCCAGGGCTTCCGCTTTCCGGTCGATGGTCCCAGCGGCCCTGCGGTCCGGCTGCCACGCAGCGGCGAAGCAACCGGGTTTCAGAATCCCCGCCTTTTCCGCCGCGATGGAGAGGATGTCATCCCCCAGGATCTCCTGGTGTTCCAACCCGACGGGAGCGATGAGGCAGACCTTGGGATCCTCGATGGCATTGGTGGCGTCCAATCTTCCGCCCAGGCCCACCTCCAGAACCACCCAGTCCACCTTCCGCTCGCAGAACCAGAGGAAGGCAAGGGCCGTCAGGGCCTCGAAATGGGTCGGGGAATGGCCCATCCGCCCCCGCACCTTGCCACAGGCCGCCAACACCCGTCGCGAAAGACGCAAAAGGTCCCTTCGAGGTATCCAGCGGCCGTCAACGCGGAACCTCTCCCGAAGGTCACAGAGATGGGGGGAAGTATAGAGCCCGGTGCGTAGTCCCGCCGCCCGGAGGATGGAGGCGGTGAAGGAACAAACGGAGCCCTTGCCGTTGGAACCCGCCACATGGATGACATTCAGCCCCTTTTCGGGGTTCCCCAGTTCCCGGAGCAGGGCTCGGATGGAATCCAGGCCGAAGCGCCATCCGAAACGCTCCAGGGATTCCAAACGTTCCAATGGGCCCACGGAAGGTCCTTTGAATCCAGGATAGGGATAGGAAGGTCAGGCAGCGAAGAACTTCAGGTAATTGCCCAGGGTCTTTTTCATCTGACTGCGGGGCACGACCTCATCCACGAAACCATGCTCATGGAGGAACTCGGCGCGCTGGAACCCTTTGGGGAGCTTTTGGCGGATGGTCTGTTCGATGACCCGGGGGCCCGCGAAACCCACCAGGGCGCCGGGTTCGGCGATATTAAGGTCCCCCAGCATCCCATAGGAAGCGGCCACACCCCCGGTCGTTGGATCGGTCAGGACCGCGATGAAAGGAAGCCCGGCCTCACCCAACCGCGCCAGGGCGGCGGAGGTCTTGGCCATCTGCATCAAGGAGAAGATACCCTCCTGCATCCGCGCGCCCCCCGAGGTGCAGACGATGATCATGCCGATACGGCGGGCGATGGCCCGTTCGACGGCCCGGGTGATCTTCTCGCCCACCACGCTGCCCAAGCTACCTCCCATGAACTGGAAATCCATGATGGCGATGGAAGCGGGCTGCCCGTTGATCTTTCCGACCCCGGTGATGACCCCGTCCTTCATCTTGGCCTTTTCCTGGCCCTTCACCAACTTGTCGTCGTATTCGGGGAATTCCAGCGGGTTCTTGGAGGTGAGGTTCTCATCGAATTCCTCGAAAGAACCCGAATCCATGGTCAGGTATAGCCGTTCCAGGGCGGAGAGCTGGTAATGGTAACCGCACTTGGGACAGACTTTGTAGTTCTTGTCCAATTCCTTGTTGTAGAGGATGGCCGAACAGCCCTTGCACTTGGCATAAAGACCCTGGGGGACCTGCACCAACTTTTTCCCCAAGGCTTTCGTGATGGTTTTTTTCGGTTTTTGATACCAGACCAAGGAAGTCTCCTTTTGACCGTAGGAATGGCCACAGTGGGCGCTTATCTAAGCATTCCGCTCCGGCGGATGTCAACGGGCAAGGCTTGGACGCTCATGAGAGCCCGCAAGAACAAGGCCCTTGCCCCATTTCCACGCGGCCCGACCCCCCACTCCAAAATTCCCGTTATTGAAATAATTTTCGGACAGAAGGGTCAAGTCCGGGCAGAGGTTCCCGCCAAAAAGGCCAATGACCAAAAGAACCTGGGGCCGTTGGAATGGATCCCAGAAATTGCCTTTCCAGGCCTCAACCTCGCCGGAGGGCGGACACGACCCCTGCGCAAAAGCGCCCGACTTGGGCGGCGATCCGGGACTTGGGGGTCCGTGAAATGAGCTGGATCAGGGCGCTGGCGATGATGACGCCCCGCGCGACCTTACCCACCTGGGCGGCCTGGCGGGCATTGGAGATACCGAACCCCACCACGACCGGCGTCCTCAAGCGTTTATCCAGGCTCTGGAGGTCCCGTAGCAGACCGGGAGCTAGGGTCTTTCGCACACCCGTCACGCCGGTCACCGAAACGTAATAAAGGAAGGGAGCCTCCATCGAATCGGCCAACCGGACCCGGGATGCGGGCGAGGTGGGGGCCACGAAAGGGATCAAAGCCAGGTCTTGGGGATCGAAGATCTTCTTCCAGGCCGGGAACTCCTCCAGGGGCAGGTCCGGAATGATGGCCCCATCCCCTCCGGCCCGGACCAAGGCCTCGGCGAAGGCTTTCAGGCCCATTCGATCCACGAGGTTCAGGTAAGTCATGACCAAAAGGGGCTGGTCGAACCCGGCTTTCCTCAGGTCCCGGATGAGCCGGAAAACATCGCGGAATTTGGTTCCCTGGGCAAGGGAACGGAAAGTGGCCTTTTGGAGCGTGGGCCCGTCGGCGATGGGGTCGGAAAAAGGGACCCCCAATTCCAGGGCCGCCGCCCCAGCCCGGAGGGCCGCCTTGGCCGTCTCGAGGGACGAGCGGTAATCGGGATAACCCAGGCAAACATAGGGAAGGAAAAGGGCCCGTCCATCCTGCTGGGCGCGTTGGAAAAGGACCTGGAGTTTCCGGCTCATGCCCGGCCCTTCCCCAGGTCGGCACCCAACCGGTCCAGGACCGTATTGACGTCCTTATCGCCACGACCCGAAAGATTGACGACCAGGATCGACCGTTTGGACATCCGGGGGGCCATTTTGCAGGCTTGGTAGACCGCGTGGGAACTTTCGAGGGCCGGAAGGATCCCTTCGTGACGGGCGAGGGTCTGGAAGGCTTCCAGGGCCTGCTTGTCCGTGACCGATACGTAGGTCGCCCGCCCCGTATCCCTGAGCCAGGCGTGTTCGGGCCCCACGCCGGGATAGTCGAGCCCCGCCGAGATGGAATGGGTCTCGGCGATCTGGCCGTCGGCGTCCTGGAGCACGTAGCTCATGCTCCCGTGGAGCACGCCCGGCTTCCCCTTCCCCATGGTGGCGGCATGGCGTTTGGTGTCCACCCCATCCCCCGCGGCCTCGACCCCGACCATCTTGACCTTCCGGTCCTTGATGAAGGGATAAAAAAGCCCGATGGCGTTGGAGCCACCGTTCACACAGGCGACCAGAAGGTCCGGCAGACGGCCCGTCTTGGCCAGCACCTGGCGCCGCGCCTCCTCCCCCACGACCTTCTGGAAATCCCGGACGATCATGGGATAGGGATGGGGGCCGGCGGTGGACCCGATCAGGTAGTAGGTGTTCCGCACGTTGGTGACCCAGTCCCGAATGGCCTCGCTCATGGCGTCCTTGAGGGTCCTGGTCCCGGCCGAGACGGCATGGACCTTGGCGCCCAACAGCTTCATGCGGAAGACGTTCAGGGCCTGTCGCCGCACGTCCTCTTCGCCCATATAGACCTCGCACTGGAGGCCGAAGAGGGCGCAGACGGTGGCCGTGGCCACCCCATGCTGACCCGCCCCGGTCTCGGCGATGATCCTCTTCTTGCCCATCCGCTTGGCGAGCAGGATCTGGCCCAGGCAGTTGTTGATCTTGTGGGCGCCGGTATGGTTCAAATCCTCCCGTTTCAGGTAGATCCGGGCCCCGCCCAAGGTCTTGGTCAAATTGGCGGCGAAGGTCAGGGGCGTGGGTCGACCGTCGTATTCGGTCAGGTAGGACCGCAGTTCGGCCCGGAACGCCTTGTCCTTGCGGGCCACCGCGTAAGCGGCGGTCAGCTCGGCGAGGGCCGCCATGAGGGTCTCGGGAACGAACTGACCCCCGTAGGGGCCGAAATAACCCCGGGCATCCGGCAAGGAGGGGCCTTTAGAGGGATGGATGGTTCTGTTGGATCTCATTCTTCAATTTTTCCAGTTTTTCTTTGGCCACGGCATGCGCCGGGTCCAAGGTCAAGGCTTTGGTGTACTCGTTCTCGGCTTTATCCACGTAATCCAGGCGGTTGTAGAGGTCACCCAAGGAAAGCGTATAGGAGATGGCCTCGGGGATCTGGTTGTGCCGCAGGTAAAGATCACGCAGGTGCGTCATGGTCTCGGGCGAATCCGGCAACTTGGAGAGGATATCTTTATAGGCGGCGACGGCTTTTTCAAGGTCGACGGGCTCGATCATCTTCTGGACGAGATTGGCCATTTCCCGGAAAGCCCCGGCCGCCTTCTTCGGGTTCTTCTCCCGAACGAAGCCGTTGGCGGCGGTCTCGAACTGTTTGAAGGCCTTTTCCAGGTCGCCCTTCTTGAGGTAGATCTCCCCCAGGGTGGTGTGGACGTTATGGTCATTGGGATCGATGGCGATGATCTTCTCATATTCAATGATGGCCTTATCCCAGCTACCGGTGTGGTAGTAGATGTGGGCCAGCTTGATGATGAGGGACTTCTGATCGGCCATGCGGGGACCTCAGTTCCCTTGGATCGGGCGAAAGGCTTTTCGGGCGTTACGGATGAACATGGAGACTTTGCGGGGGTCTTTCAGGCCCGGACCGGATTCCACGCCGCTGGAAACATCCACCCCAAAGGCGCCGGACCGTTCTGCGGCTTTTTGCACGTTCTCGGGTGTCAACCCACCCGCTAGGATCACTGGGGCCGGAAGGCCAAGAACGGCTTTGCGGGCCCAGGTCGTCTGGAAGGTCTTTCCCGTTCCACCGGGAACGTTTTTATTATAGGTATCCAATAAAAAGGCCGCAACGGGATAGGTCCGAAAGACCCGGAAGGTGTTCGGGCCTTTCATCCGGATAACCTTGATGACAGGGACCTTCAAAGCCCCACAATAATCCGCGCTTTCCCTTCCATGCAATTGGACCGCGTCGAACCCGCAATAAGTGACCGCTTTCTTGACCTGGGACAAGGGCTCATCCACGAAGACCCCGACGCAAAGGAGGCGGGACGGAACGGCTTTCACCAGGCGGCGGGCCCGGGCAAGGGTCAATTTGCGGGGCCCCAGGGACATCTGGAAACCGATGGCATCCGCCCCGGCGCGGGCGATGGCGCGGACGTCGCTTTCCCTTGTCACACCGCAGATCTTGGTTCGGAACATGGGACCCTCCGGTCCTAGGGATCCATCCAACGATCGGATGGGGGTGTCAGGGCATCAAGGCCCGCACAGCCCCTTCCACATCGGGGGCCGTCATGAAAGCTTCCCCCACCAGCACCGCCGAGACCCCCGCCTTTTGCACTTTCAAGCAGTCTTCTTTTTTGAAGATCCCGCTCTCGCTGACCAGCACCGTCCCCTGCGGGCATTTCGGGGCCAGATCGAACGTGGTCTGGAGCGTCACGGAAAAGTCGTTCAGGTCCCGGTTATTGATCCCCAGCAACTTGGGCTGGATGGCCAGGGCCACTTCCAATTCCCTTTCGTCGTGCACTTCGATCAGGCTGGCCATCCCCAGCCCGGCGGCCAAGGCCTTGAGCTCTTTCATGAGGGAGGGGGTCAACATGGCCGCGATGAGGAGGATGGCATCCGCCCCGGCTTCCCGGGCCTCGAGGACCTGGAGCTCATCCACGATGAAATCCTTCCGGAGGACCGGAAGACCGGAGGCCTTCTTGGCCAAGGGAAGGTAGGAAAGGGACCCCTGGAAATAGGGAACATCGGTCAGGACGGACAGGGCCTGGGCACCGCCTGCGGCGTAAGCCTCGGCCAAGGGTTCGATCCGGAAATCCTCCCGGAGAACGCCCTTGGAAGGGCTGGCCTTCTTCAACTCGGCGATCAGGGAGAGCTTGCCGGGTCGTTGGATGGCCGCCGCGAAATCCCGGGCCGGGGCTTGGGAGGCGGCCCCTTCCTTCAGGGAGGCCAATCCCCTTTCCCGCTTCAGGCGCGCGACCTCCTCTTTCTTGGTCTCGGCGATCCGGGTGAGGATGCTCATTGGTGCGAGACCTTTTTGAGCGTCTCCAGGGCCTTCAAGGCCTTCCCGGAATCGATCGAGTCTTCCGCCTTCTTCCGGAAGGACCCAAGCAGCTTCGGGTCCATCTGTTTCATGTCGTTCGCCAAACAGAATCCAATGGCCGCGTTCATGACCACCGCGTCCCTTTTGGGCCCCTTTTCCCCGTTCAAGATCGATTCAATGATCCGGGCGTTGGCCGGCGCGTCGCTCCCCATGATCTCGCTCAGCGGGTGCCGGGGCAGCCCAAAATCCTCCGGTTTGACTGAAAAAGTGGCCTGGGCTTTGTGGTCCGGATTTTGGTCGGGGAAATATTCGCAGATCGTCGTTTCGGCGGCGCAGGAAACCTCATCCAGGCCATCCTTGCTGTGCAAAACGATCACTCTTTCACTTCCCGTGCGGCGAAGGGTATCGCCTATCAACGGAAGGACCGCATCGCTGAAAGCGCCTATGACTTGGCGCCTGACCGAGGCCGGATTGCTCATGGGTCCCAGGATGTTGAAAATGGTCCTGATACCGATCTCTTTTCGATAGGGACCCACATTCTTCATGGCCGGATGGAAATGGGGCGCGAAGAAAAAGGCGATCCCCGCTTCCTTGAGGCATTCTTGAAGGATGCGGGACGGGGCGTCCAGTTTGACCCCCAAAGTGTCCAAAACTTCGGCGCTTCCACATTGGCTCGAGGCCGCCCGATTGCCGTGCTTAGCGACCGCCACCCCACCCCCGGCCAGCACCAAAGAAGCGGCCGTCGAAAT
The DNA here is from genome assembly GCA_035549195.1 of bacterium. Lineage (NCBI taxonomy): Bacteria > bacterium. Next base: position 9,239 of record DASZRK010000021.1, on the reverse strand, counting down.
GTTGAAGGTCCCCTTGTGGTCCCCACCTGTCCCACAGACATCGATGGGTTCCAGGCCCTCCGTATCCACTTTTTCCATTTTCTCGCGCATGGCGCGGACACTTCCGACCACCTCGTCGGATCTTTCGCCTTTGTAGGCGAGCATCGAAAGATAGGAACCGATCTGGGCGGGAGTGGTTTTCCCTTCCAGTATCTCCAGGACGGCTTCATAGGCCTCTTGTTCGGAGAGGTCCCGTTTTTGGGAAAGTTTGACGAGGGAGTCGCGGATCATGGCCGTACCTTTCAGGGCCCCTCAAAGGGGACGGTTATTCTACCTGGAAGGCTTTCAAAACCAATAGGCCCGGGCAAGGCTCAAAAGTCGAAGAATCGCCGGGCATTGAGGGTGGTTTGGGCGGCGACCTCGTCGAGGGAGAGGCCCTTCACTTCGGCCACCTTCTCGGCGGTGAATTTGACATAGGCGGGTTCGTTGCGTTTTCCCCGGTGGGGCATGGGGGTCAGGTAAGGGGAGTCGGTCTCCACGACCAACCGGTCCAAGGGGATGCGGGCGACCGCGTCGCGATGCTCCTGCCCGTTCTTGAAGGTGACCGGCCCGGCGATGGAAAAATAACAACCCAGCTCCATGAATGGGTCGACGAAGGAAGGTCCCGCCGAATAGCAGTGCATCATGATCTTGAGACCCCGGGCCTTTTCCTGGAGGGTCTTGAGGATGTCCTCGTGGGCGTCCCGGTCATGGATGACGATCGGCAGGGAAAGTTCCCGGGCCAGCTTAATCATCCGGTCAAGGACCTGGGCCTGCTTGGCCCGGTCGGAGGAATGATAGTAATCCAGACCGATCTCCCCGATGGCCTTGGGTGCGGTCTCCCGGGCCAAACGTTCCACTTCGGAAAGTTCGGCCTCGGAAAAGCGGTCCACGTCGGAAGGATGGGCGCCGACCGTGTGAAAGACCCTTCCGGGGTAGCGCGATGCGATGGCGGCCGCCGCCGCCGAGGTCCTCTCATCGGTGCCGATGGTCACCATATATTCGACCCCTGCCTCACCCGCCCGCTGGAGCACAAAAAGTTCCTCCGGCGCCAACCGTTCATCATCCAGATGGCAATGGGTATCGATGAGCATGTCAGCCGGCCGAAGCCATGATCTTTTCGGCCTCAGCCGTCATGGTCCCGCTCAAGGAATCGACGGACCGGGGATCCATCAATTTTTCCTTCTCGACCTCGATGATGGTCCGTTTTTTATCCGGCGTACGGACATAGAAACCGTACTTTCCCTTGGCCAACAATTCGGGATATTCCCGGCTGGAAGTGGCCAGCCACCCCATTTCCGGCTTCAGGTTCTTGGATCTAAAATGCTGGACGATCTTTTTCTTGATGGCATTTTGCGTCGCTTCAATGCCCCCCTCCCCGGAGACCGGGACCTTTTCACCCTCCTCTTTCTTTTCGATCCGGGGGAATAGCGGATTCCCTACCCGGACCTTTTGACCCGGACCGTAAATTCCGGGCCTCTCCGTCTCCGAGAAAGAGTGCCCTTCGACCTTATCCACGAAGCCCAATTGTTCCCAAATGGCCTGCGCCGTAAAAGGCATGAAAGGCGATAACCGGATCGCCGTCACGCGCAGGACCTCCACCAAAGTGAAGATCACCTTTTGGAGTTCCGGCCTTTTGGCCTCGTCCTTTGCCAAATTCCACGGGGCCGATACTTGGATGTATTTATTGGCCGTTTTTATCAATTCCCAATATTGGCCTAAAACCACGTCGAAGGCCAAACGGTCCATGAGCCCGCGCGTTTCTTCCGCCTGGGATTTCCCCGGCATCGCAAGGTCGAAGACCTGGGCCGTGCCCGGGATGGTCCCTCCAAAATACTTTTCGACCATCGTGAGGGTCCGGCTGACCAGGTTCCCCAAATCATTGGCCAAGTCCCCATTGAAGCGGCCCTCAAAAGCCTCCGGGGTGAAGGTGCCATCCAGGCCAAAGACCACTTCCCGCATCAGGTAATAACGCAGGGCGTCGGCCCCATAGAGGCCGATGACGTCCATGGGGCTGATCACATTGCCCAAGCTTTTGGACATCTTCTCCCCGCCCATATTGATGAAACCCGTTCCAAAGACCTTTTGGGGGAGCGGCAATCCGGCGGCCATCAGCATGGTGGGCCAAATGGTGGTATGGAAGCGCAGGATGTCCTTGCCGATGATGTGGACGTCCGCCGGCCAGAATTTCTTATAGTTCTCCCCGTCGGGCCATCCCAGGGCCGAGAGATAGTTGATCAGGGCGTCGAACCAGACATAGATGACCGTTTCCTCAGGGACAGGGGCCGGGATGCCCCACTTCACCGTGGAGCGGGTGATGGAAACGTCGGCCAGACCGGGCTTGATGAAATTGTTGATGAGTTCGTTCTTTCGGCTTTCCGGCTGGAGGAATTCGGGGTGGGCCGCCAAATGATCTTCCAGCGGCTTTTGGAAAGTCGACATCTTGAAAAAATAATTCTCTTCCTTGATGCGCTCGACCGCACGCCCGCAGTCCGGGCAGGTCTTGGTCCCATCAGGACCATCCTTGACCTCCGAATCCAGGAGGAACTTTTCGTCAGGCAGGCAATACCAACCCTCGTAATGACTTTTGTAGATGTAGCCGGCGTCCATGACCTTCTTGAAGAAGGCCCGGGCGGCCTTGCGGTGCTCTTCATCGGTGGTCCGGATGAAACGGTCGTAGGTGATACCTAGCTCGGCCCAGGCTTCCTTGAAGCGTTCCACCACCTGGTCGGCCAATTGCTTGGGTTCCAGGCCCTTTTCCTTGGCGCTCTTGGCGATCTTTTGGCCGTGTTCATCGGTCCCCGTCAAGAAGAAGACCTCGTAACCGTCCATGCGCTTGAACCGCGCCAATACATCCGCGCCCACGGTGGAATAGGCGTGGCCGATATGGGGCACGTCGTTCACGTAATAGATCGGGGTCGTGACGTAAAAGGTCTTTTTGGCTTCCACGGGTTTCTCCGGGTCGTTTTAGGAGGTGGATTTTATCGAAAAGGGAAAGGGGCGGGGCTCTAAATCTGCGTTGAAAGTTCCATGAAGGACGGATTTTCCAAGGAACCCTTCTTCAACCCTTCCCGCAGTTCCAGGAAAAGATGGTCCAGGACCATTTTGGCGCCCAGGTTCTGCTCCAGGATGTCCCGGTGCTTTTGGAGGCAACGCAGGACCTGGTCGGGCGGAAGGGTGGCCAGAGCCCTCGGGATCTCGGCGTCCCCCCGCATCCGGCGGGACCAAAGGTTCGAATAGACCTGGAAGACCGCCCCCAGGACCATCCCTTTTCGCTGGGTGGCCGTCATCTCGGTATCCGGGAGCCAGTCCGGCTCCCAGCCGTCATATTCGCTCCCTAAGGCCAGCCAAAGTCCGTCCCCGCCGCCCAGCGCCCCGTCCATCTCGGAGCAGACCTTCTCCCAGAAAGCGACCCATTGGGGATCCGCCATCCGGAGGGCTTCGGTCAGGTTCCCATTGGACGCCAAGGCCGCCTTCTTGGCCTCGGGCCCCTTCCACCCATGGATATCGACCAGAATCTTTTCGACCTTCGCCACCGCAAGGGCCTGGAACCGGATGATGCGGCAGCGGGAAAGGACCGTCGGGAGGAAATCCCCCGCCTTTTCCGCGAGCAGGATCAGGATGGTATCGGCAGGCGGCTCTTCCAATGTCTTCAGCAGGACATTCTGGGCTTCGATGTTCAACTGGTCGGCATCGGGGATGACCGCCACCTTGAAGGGCGCCGAGAAGGCCGCCTGGTTCAGCTTCTCGGCCAGACGCTTGGCCGTGCTGACCACGATCCCCTGTTTCTTGATATCCTCGCTGACCTCGGTCCAAAAATGGTCCCGTTGGACCCAAAAGAGGTCCGGATGGGTCTTGGAAAGCACCTGCTTGCAGGCGGGACAACCCGGACAGCCCGTTCCCTCCTTGCAGAAAAGGTTCCTCACAAAGGAAACGGCATGGGTCCTTTTCCCCGAACCTTGGGGGCCCAACCAAAGGAAGGAACGGGTCGATGGTTCCTTCAGGAAGGAAAGCAGGAGCCTTTGGGCTTCCGGCTGGCTATCCAGTTCTTCGAGCCTGGGTGTTTCGAAATCAGCCACGGGAACGGCTCCGCTTCAGGGGCAGACGGTCGATGAGCCGCTCCAGCATTTCCTGATAGACCATGGCCTGGCTTTGGGCGGCGTCCAGAAGGACGAAGCGGCCCTTTTCTTTCCGGGCCAGTTCCAAGAACACTTTACGGACCCTCCGATGGAAGGCCAAAGCTTCCCGCTCCATGCGGTCCTTTCCTTTCCCACGGCCCATGGCCCTCCTCAGGCCCACTTCAACGGGAAGGTCGAAAAGAAGGGTCAGATCGGGCTTCAATCCGCCCGAGGCCGTCTCGTTCAGCAAGGACAGGCGCCCAAGCTCGAACCCGCGCCCCCCGCCTTGATAGGCCAGGGTTGAATCGGTATAGCGGTCGCAAAGGACGACCTTCCCCTCGGCCAGGGCTGGCTCCACGACCTCCTTCACGTGCTGGGCCCGGTCGGCCAAGAACAAAAAAAGTTCCGTCTCGGGCATCAGGTTGTAGTCGAGCTTATTGAGGATCCAATGGCGCAATTGGGTGCTGAGCCGGGACCCGCCCGGCTCCCGGGTCACCAGATGGGGGATGCGGTGCTCCCGGAGCACCTTGGCCAGCAAGCCCAATTGGGTGCTCTTCCCGGACCCCTCGGTCCCTTCGAACGTGATGAACAATCCCTTTTTCAATGGCTCCCCCGTTGGTTCAAAGGGCTCTCACTTCGCCGGTCTCCATGACATAGGCCCCGTAATCCGTGTTGGGCCTCTTGCCTCCTGCCTGGGCGATCAGGGACGCCAATTGTCCGCGGTGGTAATGGGAATGGTGGGACACATGGACCAGGATGTTCTGGACCGATTGTTCGAACTTTTTCCCCTTCAAGTTTTGATAGGCCAGTTGGGACCGCATGCCCTCCGGGGTCAACCCGGACAGATAACCCTTCCATTTTCCATGGAGATCCTCCAGTTTTCTCCGGCTTTCGGCCAGGCTGTAGGGTGGGTTCGGGTCCGTGAAAGTGGACAGGTCTTCCTTCATCAGCCGGGCCAGCCAGACATCCAGGGCAAAGAGGATGTGGGCAAAACCCTTGATCGCCTTCTCGGGCGGGTCCGGCATATCCTCCAAAGCCTCCAGGAAAAGACCGTTCGCCCAATGGTCGTATTCGAAGTTCTTGCGGAATTGGTCCAAAAGCGGATCGGACATGGGAAACTCCCGTGGAAAGGTGGCTTATGTTAACCCCACCCAGAGGGCCGGAAAATAAAAAAGCCCCCCAAGGCGGCGCCTTGGGGGGCTAAGAACGACCGAATTACTTGACCTCGACCTCGGCGCCCGAATCCTTGAACTTGGCGACGATGGCATCGGCTTCCGCCTTCGGAACGCCGGTCTTCAGGGGTTTGGGGGCCCCATCCACCAGGTCCTTGGCTTCCTTCAAGCCCAAACCGGTCACTTCGCGGACGACCTTGATGACGTTGATCTTCTTGGCCGCATCCACGGTCTTCAGGTTCACGTCGAAAGTGTCCTTCGCCTCGGCGACGGCGGCGCCACCAGCACCGGGGGCGGCGGCCACGGCCACGGGGGCGGCGGCGGAAACACCGAACTCGGTCTCAAGGGCCTTCACCAGCTCGTTCAGGTCCAGGACGCTCATCTGCTTGATGGCGGAAATGAAATCGTCTTTCGTCATAGTAGCCATTGTTTCTTCTCCATTTTTGATCGTTGCGTCCCGCGTCCGCGGGACAGGTTCGTAAATAGTTTAAGCGGTCTTGGCCTTGGAATCGGCCACGGCCTGGAGCGCGTAGACCAGTTTGCGGGCCGGACCGGCCAGGACCTGGACGATGCCGTTCACGGGCGACTTCATGCTGCCCAGGGCTTTCGCGATCAGGACCTCGCGGCTCGGAAGGTTCGACATGGCCTTGATCTCATCGAAGGAGACCTTTCGGCCGTCCATCCATCCGCCCTTGACCGTCAATTTTCCGTGGTCCTTGGCGAACTTGGTGAGCACCCGGGCCGGGGCCACCGCATCCTCCATCGCGAGCGCGATGGCCGTGGGGCCGGCGAACATGTCGTCCAACACCGTGATGTCGCATTGGTTCAGCGCGATCCGGGCCAGGTTGTTCTTCACCACGTGGTATTCCACCTTGGCGTGGAACAGTTTGGCGCGAAGATCGGTCACTTCCTCCACTGTCAATCCCGCGTTGTTCGTGACGACGGCGGCCTTGGCGACCTGGACCTTCTTCTTCAGTTCTTCGACGGCCTGCACCTTTTCCGGTTTCGGCTGACGCTTTTGCGTTTGGTTCAAAAAAATCACCACCTATCTGGTTCTGATTTTCTCGGATCATGGGAAAGGGTGTTCGGGGGCCTAGGCCCGCCAAAAGAAAAACCCCTCACCCGAAACGACCGGATGAAGGGCATGGGGAATGGACCAAGCGGTCCTTACCTTGAGCTTCCACATCGCGGGCATCTCGGCAGGCCTTCCATTAAGGCCGGCGCTTCCGCGCCAGCCGCCTGCTGTCTTCGATCACCGAGGCCCGGCCTTTAGGACCGGACCACCTTCGGGCTCTTCACCCCAAGGTTTTGACCCTCCCCTTTTCGGGGAAGGGCGCAAACTATATCACTTGGCCGTGGATTTTGTAAACTCCCCGGTATCCACCTTGATCCCAGGACCCATGCTGGAGCTCAAATTGGCCGAGATCAGGTAGGTCCCTTTGGCGGAGGACGGTTTCACCGAAACCAGGGTCTTGATCAGGGTTTCGGCGTTCTGGCGGATCTGTTCCTCGTTGAACTGGATCTTGCCGATGCCGGCGTGGCAGATCCCCTGGTCGTCCACCCGGTATTCGATCTTACCGGCCTTGATCTCCTTGACGGCCGTGCCCACGTTCGGGGTCACGGTGCCAGCCTTGGGGTTGGGCATCAAACCCTTGGGACCCAGGACCTTACCCAGCTTACCGGTCTCACGCATGATGTCGGGAGTGGCGACGAGGACGTCGAAGTCGAGGAACCCACCGGCGATCTTCTCGATCAGGTCGTTGTCCCCGGCGAAGTCGGCCCCGGCGGCCTCCGCTTCCTTGATCTTCTCGCCTTTGGCCAGGACAGCCACTTTGAGGGTCTTCCCTGTCCCGTTCGGGAGGGAAACGGTGCCGCGGACCTGTTGGTCGGCTTTCTTGGGGTCCACGCCGAGCCGGATGTGGAGCTCCACGGTCTCATTGAACTTGGCCGGAGCGGCCTTTTTCAACAGTCCGACCGCCTCGGCCAAGGGATAGACCTTGGTGCGGTCGATCGACTCCAGGTTTTTACGATGCCTTTTGCTTGCCTTCTTCGCCATATTTTCCTCCCGTGGTTCGAACGCCTCGCCCGAAGGGCGGAGCTCCCACAGTGATTGCCGTCGCCCTCGCGGGCTTCCGGTTACTTCGCGATCTCGATGCCCATGCTGCGGGCGGTGCCTTCGACCATGCGGATGGCCGAGTCCAGTTTCTGGGCGTTCAGGTCCGGCATCTTGGTCTTGGCGATCTCCTCGACCTGCTTCATGGTGACCTTGCCGACCTTGGTCTTGTTGGGGACCGCGGCCCCCTTGGGGATGCCGGCCGCCTTCAGGAGGAGGACCGAGGCTGGAGGGGTCTTCGTGATGAAGGTGAAGCTACGGTCCTTATAGATGGAGATGACCACCGGGATGATCAACCCGTCCTGCTTTTGGGTGGCGGCGTTGAATTGCTTGCAGAATTCCATGATGTTCACGCCGTGCTGTCCCAAGGCGGGGCCCACCGGGGGCGCCGGATTGGCCTTGCCGGCCGGGATCTGCAGTTTCACCATCGCGTTCAGTTCTTTTGCCATGACCTTGACCTGCTACTTTCTGGATTTTTGGCCCCGACCTTGGCCGGGCTCAAAGTTCGCTATTCCTTCTCGATCTGGTGGAACTCCAGTTCCACCGGGGTCTGGCGGCCGAAAATGGTCACCATGACCTTCACTCTTTCGCGCTCAGGGTTGATCTCCTCGACGCTTCCCGAGAAATTCGCGAAAGGCCCGTCCATCACCTTCACCAAGTCACCCTTCTCGAACTGGCTCTTGAGGGCCCGGCGTTCGCGGCGCTTCCCGATATGTTCCAGGATCGCCGTGACCTCCTCGTCCGGAAGGGGGATGGGCTTGTTGCCCGACCCCACGAAGCTGGTGACCTTGGGGGTATTGCGCACCACGGACCAGGAATTCTCATCCATGTCCATCTCCACCAGGATGTAGCCCGGGAAGAACTTCTTGTTGGTGATCCGCTTCTTCCCCGCCCTGGTCTCCGTCACCTCTTCCGAGGGGATGAGGATCTGGAAGATCTTGTCCTCCATCTTCATGGACTTGATCCGGTTCTCCAAGTTGGTCTTCACCTTGGCTTCATAACCGGAGTAGGTATTGATCACGTACCAGCGCTTGGACATTGGAAAGGGTCCCTCTCTTTAATTCTTAGTGCTGCTTCACGACAAAAGCGACGGCAGGGGCTAGGACGCTGTCATAGGTGAAAAGGACCACCATCAGGAAAACGATGGTGATGCAGACCACCGCCGTGGACCCTTTGATCTCGTCCCAACCCGGCCAGGAGATCTTGTTGAACTCCGACCGCGCCTCGGAGAAAAAAACCTTCAAGTTCTGGAACATCGTTCGCTCTTTCCTCGTTTCTCGCCGGCCCGGATGACCGGGCCCTTTCCACACGACTGGCAGGGCAGGCAGGATTCGAACCTGCAACGCGCGGTTTTGGAGACCGCCGCTCTACCATTAGAGCTACTGCCCTATACAGTTTCCCCTTTGACCATCCGGGCTTACGGCCCCGAACACCGAAAACTGTACCTCCCTCATTTCCCCCACCGGGATCCGCCCGGCTTCGCACAGGAAAACGAGGGTATGGATTACTTGGTCTCCTTGTGCAGGGTGTGCTTGCGGCACCACTTGCAATACTTCTTGATCTCGACCTTCTCCGGCTTTTTGCGCTTGTCCCGGGTCTTATTGTAATTGCGCCTTTTGCACTCGGAACAGGCCAACGTGATTTGCTCGCGCATGGGTTATCTTTCCCTCGTCCTTTTTTACTCGATGATCTGGGTGACGACGCCGGCGCCCACGGTGTGGCCGCCCTCACGGATGGCGAAACGCAGTTCCTTCTCCATCGCCACCGGCACGATCAACTCGATCTCCATCGTGATGTTATCCCCGGGCATCACCATCT
>DASZRK010000020.1 GCA_035549195.1 bacterium | reverse complement strand
CCTTCCCTTGACCGAACGGTCCCTTTGTAAAAGGAAGAGTTTTTTGTCCCTTTTCATCAGGCGGCGAACTTCGTCGGAAGTGCCATCGGGGGAAGTGTCGTCCACGACCAGCACTCGGGCGGAGGGGACGTTTTTGTGGAGCAACTTGACCAACTCCCCGATGTTGGCCTTTTCGTTATAGGTGGGGACCATGATGATGGTTTTCATGTCGTTGGATCCTAAAAAGATTTATTGCGAAGGGCGAAGGATGGCATGACTTTGATAATTTTTCGCGACTTCGCTTCTTTGCGGTGAGATCAGGATTGTTTTAACTGTCTTAACACGGCCGCCAACATGTCCTTCTCTTTCAGGTTCTGCATGCAGGATATCTTCGCCGTGCATTGGCCCTGGTAATAGCATTCACAAGGGGAGACGGGCATGACCTTCTCGCCGGACCCGTAAACGTCGATCTCGGTGTCGGAGGTGGGGCCGAAATAGGCCACCAATCTTTTCTTCAGGGCGATGCCGATATGGAGGGCCAGGGTGTCCCCGGACACGAGGACGTCGCAAAGGTCCACCAGGGAAGCGAATTGGCGCAGGGTGTTCTCGGTGCCGGTGGCCAGGCAGACGCCCTTGAGCTTGCGGGCGAGCTTGGGCATGAGGTCGCGCTCTTCGGGTCCCCCATAGAGGAGAATGCCGGTCTTGGGACTTTCCTTCTTGATGGCCTTTGCCAGCCATTCGAAACCGTCCAGGCGCCAGCGCTTCATGGGCCAACGGCCCCCGGAGCCGATGTTGAATCCCACGATCTTCCTGAATTTGGAGAGCTTGTTCTTCCGGGCAAAACCCTGGGCCCATTCCTTTTCCTTGGCGGAGAGAATCAATTGGGGACGTTCTCCTTGGTATTTCAGGCCGCCCAGGGTGAAGAGATGGTCCTGGTAGGTCCTTTGGTTGGCCCGTTTCACGCTGTCAAAGATGCCCATTTCGAACCAGGTCTCGGCGGTCTTGTCGAGCGGGGTCACGGACCCTTCGGGGGAAAGTCCGAAGCCTTTTTTTATCGGACTATGGACCATCCCCAGGATGGCCGCGGCTTTGCGGCCCATGTCGAAATTGAAGGCGCGTGTGAAGGTCACGGTCGAGAGCAGGCTTTGCAAGGTGGGATCGATACCCAAAAGCACGTCGATATAAGGGTTCTTTTCCAGCAACGGTTTAGAGCCGTTCTCGGTCACCCACCAGATGGAAAGGCCCGGGTTCGCGGCCTTAAAGGCCGGGAGGATGGAGGTGGAACGCAGCACGTCCCCGGCAGCGTCCAGCTTGACGATGAGGATCCTTTCCTGCACCGGGTCATAGCGGGGACAATCCCTGCAAACCACGCCTTCGGCCTTATGGGGGGCGCAGGGCTTTTCCCCGGTGAAGTGCCGGCAGTCGGGTTTGAAAAGGTCCATGGAATGAGCCCCTTATTGGGCCGGTGGCGGGAGGATGTGTTCGATGAGGATACGGGTGCCGCCCTGAAGCAAAGCCAGGTCCCCGTTGGGAAGCACGCAAAGGGCGTTGATGTCGGGAATGGAAGGGTCCTTTTGACCGGCTTCCGCCACCATCCCGATATATTTTCCTTCCAGGCTGAAGGCCTTCACGAAACGCCCCTCCTGGGAGGAAACATAAAGGGTTTTTTGGGCCGGGTCGATGGCCTCTGCGGTCGGTTGGGCCCCCAATGCGATCTCCCGGACGAATTTTCCTTGTCCGTCCAGCACCTGAATGCGGTCATTTTCCCGATCCACCACGAAAGCGTTGCCATGGTCGTCTAGGACCACGTCATAAGGATTATCGAATTGCCCTTTGGAGGATCCGCGGGTACCCCAAGCCCCCATTTGGGTACCGTCCTCTCCGATCCGGGCCAAGCGGTGACTGCCAGTGTCGGCTACCAGGAAAGAATTGTGGTCCCAGGCCAAACCCCGGGGACCATAGTAACGCTTGTCGCTCAGGTCGATCCGTAGGATGGGTTTGTGATCGGGCCCGAAACCACGGATCAAGGTGTTCCAAGTATCCATCACGAACAGGTCGCCGGAAGCGTCCACGGTCAGGCCGGAAGGTTCCTTGAAGGGGGGGGCGCCTTCGGTCTTTCCCGAGATCTCGCCCGTCTGGTTCCCTTGGAGATCGAGGAATAGGATCCGGGACGAGGTTTGGTCGGTCAAAGCAAGCCCACCGGCATAAGGGACCATGTCCCAGGCCTTGAAGCCGGTCCCGGATGTGGCGTTACCATTTATTTCCTGGATCTTTTGGACGTTGATCACTTTGGCTTCGTTTGCCTTTTTCATTACATAGGAAATCAATTCAGCGACGAGCAACAAAAGGACCAGAAGGAAGAGAAAGGTGAATTTCCGGTTCCCTTTCTTTCCTTTTGCCATTTTGGCGGGCTTCTTGGATTTGGCGGTTTTTTTGGCTTTGGCCATCAGGGGGCTCCTGGAGCGTGATCACAGGCGTTCAAAGAGGCTAAAAGATAGCATGAATTTTGGACGTTTTTGACCCGAAAATCCGCTCTTGGCGAGGGGATAAAGAAGAAGCCCGCCGGGCCTTACGGCCCGGCGGGGATGGGGAAAAGCGCTACTTCAGCACCAGCTCGAAGGAATCGGAAAGGCCTGGGTCCAAGGCGTCCTTGGCCACCCAGAGGGTGAAAGGACCGGGTTCGGTCACGGCATGGCCCTGCCCGTTGAAGAAGCTGAGCTTGCTTCCTGGAAGGGTGAATTGGACCTTTTGGGAGGCGCCTGGCGCCAAGGTGATCTTTCGGAAGTCCACAAGCTTCCGGACAGGTTGAGTGATGCTGGCGACGTTCTCACGGACGTAGAGTTGGACCACCTCGGTCCCTTCCACTTTCCCCGTGTTGCGGACGGTCAAGGAGACCTGGAGGGATCCTGCGGGATGGATGGACTTGGCGTCCAGGGCGAGGTCGGAATAATCGAAGGTGGTGTAGCTCAGGCCGAACCCGAAGGGGAAGAGGGGACTACTGGGAGAATCGATGTACTTGGATTCCCATTTTTCTTTGCCGATATTGGGCCGACCGGTGTTCATCTGGGCGTAGTAGATGGGTACCTGCCCGAGGTTGCGCGGAAAGGTGACAGCCAGGCGGCCGCTGGGGTTGAAGTCCCCGAAGAGCACATCGGCCACCGCCCGGCCATGCTGGACCCCTAAGAACCAGCTTTCCAGGATGGCGGGAAGATGCTCGGCCTCCCAAGGGAGGGTGAGGGGGCGGCCGTTCATAAGGACCAGGACCACGGGCACGCCGGTGGCCTGGATGGCCTTGATCATCTCCTCTTGCCGGCCGGGAAGATCGATCGAGGTCCGGGACGCAGCCTCGCCGCTCATGTCCTGGGTCTCTCCGGCCACCACGACGGCCACCTGGCACTTGCGGGCGGTCTCTACGGCCTCCTGCAGGGCCTTGTCGGTCCCGTTGTCCTCGGTCCCTACGCCCGGGGCATAGAGGACCTGCGTCCCCTTGGAGACCTTGGCTTGGATCCCTTCCAGAACGGTCGAGACCTTATCCATCACTTCCTCGCCCCGGCAATGCCAGGGACCCAGGGGGTCCTTCTTGGAGTCGGCCAAGGTACCGATGACCGCCACTGACTTCAGGTCCTTCGAAAGGGGCAACAGGTCCTTGTCGTTCTTCAACAGCACGATCGATCTTTCCGCGTCCTCAAGGGCGGTGGCCAGGGAATCGGGGGTCAGGGTCAAGGCCTCCTCCTGGGAGGCGTCGGTGTAGGGATGGTCAAAGAGGCCCAACTCGAACTTCACCTTGAGGATCCGGCGCACCGAATCGTTGATCACATTCAAGGGGAGCTTTCCTTCCTTGTTCAACTGGGCCAGATAGTCCCGGTAGACACCGGATTGCATGTCCATATCCACGCCCGCCAACATCCCCTTGAGGGCGGCGTCCTTATCGTCCTTGGCGTATCCGTGGCTGACCAGTTGTTGGACCGAGGCCCAGTCGGAGACCACAAAACCCTTGAAGGACCATTCGCCCTTCAGGATCTCCCGCAGGGTATGGCGGTTGCCGCTGGTCGGGACGCCATTGAGGTCATTGAAGGCGCTCATGAGGGTGCGGACCCCCGCGTCCACCGCGGCCTTGAAGGGCGGGAGATGGACCTCCCGCAGGGTGACTTCGGACATGTCGGTGGTGTTGTACTCGCGGCCCGCCACCGGAGCGCCGTAACCGACATAATGCTTGGCGCAGGCGGCGATGGAATGGGGGTCCGCCAGGTCCTTGCCCTGAAAACCGCGCACCCGGGCGGCGGCCAGGATCGACCCCAGGGTAGGGTCCTCGCCCGATCCTTCCGCGATACGGCCCCAACGCGGCTCCCGGGAAACGTCCACCATGGGCGCAAAGGTCCAGCGGACCCCCGCGGCGGAGGCTTCCTGGGCGGCCACGGATTCGGCCTTTTCGGTCAGGGCGGGGTCCCAGGCGCAATCCTCCGCAAGTGGGATGGGGAAAATGGTCTTGTAGCCGTGGATGACGTCCAACCCGAAGAGCAAGGGGATGTGGAGGCGGCTTTTCTCCATGGCGATCTTTTGCCAGGCATTGGTCTTGTCGGCCCCGAAGACATTCAGGAGCGAACCTACGCCTCCTTCGCCCGTCTCCCCTTGGATCTTCTCCTCGGTCGATTTCCAGGGGCTGTATTGGACCAACTGGCCGATCTTTTCGGCGAGGGTCATCTTGGACAAAAGGGAATTGACCTTGAGGTCGATGGAAGAGGTCTTGGACGGGACCCTTTTCGGGGGTGGAAGGGGTTTGGGTTGGGAGAGGACGGGGCTGGCGGCGAGGACCAGGACGACCATCGCGAATGGGACCGTTCTTTTCATCATTGGGATATCTCCTTTGGCGGGATGGGCGGCATTCTATCCAAGGGTCCAAGGGGAAGGACAAAAAAGCCGTTCCATCGTCCGGGTAGGGGGTTTTCCTCGTTGACGCTCCCTAGGCCCTATGACATACTAACCCTCGCTTTTGGCCTGTTTTTCCGTTCAATCGGGGAAGCCCCCTCAAGCTGCGGGCCCGGTTTTCCCGAATTCCAACCACTCATATCGTTCCATTTTTGGCTATGGAGGATCCATGAAGAATCTTCGGATGATCTTGGCCGGTCTGGCTTGCTTGGTTTTCGCGGTGGTCCTGGGTCTGAACGGTTGTTCCAAGAGCGGCGGGATCAAGATCAAGATCTCCTCCTGGGGTTCCCCCGAAGAGAACCAGATCCTTTCCGAGTTGATCGCCGACTTCAACAAGAACCATCCCGGCGTGACCGCCGAGCTGGAACGGATCCCCTTCGGTGAATATGTCACCAAGCTCCTGACCCAGGTCGCCGGCGGTCAGGCTCCCGATGTGATCTTCGTGGAAGTGAACAACTTCGTCGACCTTTACCTCCGGGGGGCATTGGAGTCCTTGAACCCCTACATCCAAAAAGACCACATGGACCTGAACGTTTATTATCCGCAGGTCCTGGACCGGTTCACCGTGGATGCCCAGACCTACGTCATCCCCCGCGACACCGCCCCCATCGCCTGCATCTATTACAACAAGAAGGCCTTTGACGAGGCCAAACTACCCTACCCGACCGATGACTGGACCTGGGCTGATTTCGTCCGGGACGGCATGAAGCTGGTCAAGACCGACGCCTCGGGCAAGGTCACGCGCTGGGGTTTCGTGGACGACTGGCCGATGTTCGACACCTGGGTCTATGACGCGGGCGGTAGCTATACCGACAACGTCAAGCATCCCACCAAATGGACCTTCGCTACCGATCCAAACACCCTCAAGGGGATCCAGTTCCGCGCCGACATGATGAACAAGTACAAGTTCATGCTCCCGCCCTCGGGCCTGACCGCCATGGGCGGCATGGGTACCGGCGACATGTTCACCAACGGCACGGTGGCCATGTTCCTCTCCGGTATCTGGAAGACCCCCACCTTCCGCATGGCCAAGGACCTGAAATGGGACGTCGTCATGGTCCCCAAGAACAACAACGGCTATCGGGCCTTCACGACCGGTGGCTCGGGCTACGGCATCCTGAAGACCTCCGAGCACAAGAACGAGGCCTGGGAACTGGTGAAATACATCTCGGGCGAGGAGGGGGCCAAGAAGCTGGCGGCCACCGGCCTGGCCCAGCCTGCCATCATGTCCGCCGCCAATTCGCCGCTCTTCCTGGACGGCAAGGACCCCCAGAACAAGAAGATGCTCTTCGAGGCCATGAAGTACGTGAAATATTTCCCGATGTGCAAGAACTGGTTCGAGGTGCACGACAGCATCATGGGCCCGGAGCTCGAGAAGGTCTGGAACGGGACCGAGACCGCCGAGGCCGCCATGGAACACTTGAAGCCTTTGCTGGAAAAGAACCCGCCGCAGATCCAATAATCCCTGGCGTTTAGGAGAAGACCCGCATGACCTCTGGTGAACGAAAAGAAGCCATCAGCGCCTTCATCTTCCTTTCCCCCTTCTTCCTTTGGCTCGTCTTCATCATGGGGGGGCCGATCCTGGCGGCCTTCTTCCTGTCCTTCTGCAAATGGGACATCCTGACACCCATCCAGTTCGTGGGGTTCGACAACTATAAGGAAATGTTCTTCGATACCCGCTTCTGGAAGGCGCTCTACAATACGGCCTATTTCACCCTCCTTTCAGTTCCGATCGGGATGGTCCTTTCCATCCTGGTGGCCCTCTTGATGAACCAGAAGGTCAAGGGCATCGGGATCTACCGGACCCTCTTTTACCTGCCTTCGGTCGTGGGGGCGGGGGTGGCGGTGGCGGTCCTCTGGAAATGGATCTTCAACGCCGATTCGGGGCTCCTCAACTACATGATCTCCTTCCTGACCGGCATTCCCATCGCGGACTGTCCTAAATGGCTGGCCAGCGAGGTCTGGAGCAAACCCGCTTTGGTCATCATGAGCCTCTGGGGTGTGGGCGGCGGCATGATCATCTACTTGGCCGGCCTCCAGGGGATCCCCATCACCCTCTATGAGGCGGCGGAGATCGACGGGGCCAACCGTTGGCAGCAGTTCTGGACGGTGACCTTGCCGGGCCTTTCCCCGGTCATCTTCTTCCAATTGATCATCTCCATCGTCACCTCCTTCCAGATCTTCACCCAGGTGGATGTCATGACCGATGGCCTGGGCGGTCCCGCTGATTCCACCTTGGTCATGGTGCTCTACATCTACCAGAAGGCCTTCAAGTACTACCAGATGGGTTATGCTTCGGCCCTGGCCTGGGTGTTGTTCATCGTGATCATGTTGGCCAGTTGGGTCCAGTTCAAATACTCCAAGTGGGTCTATTACGAGGGGGAGCTGAGGAAATAACATGACCGACCAAACGACCATTCCATCCCCGAACGCGGCCCAGGACGGTTTTTGGGCCAGCAAACGCCGTTCCGAGAAGATCACCAAGATCGTCGTGACCGGCCTGCTCATCCTGGGGTCCCTCACGATGATGCTCCCGGTGGTCTGGATGATCTCCACCTCCTTCAAGACAAGGACCGATGTCTTCGCGGTGCCGCCGGTCTGGATCCCCAATCCCCTCCACTTCGAGAACTATAAGACGGCCTGGACCATCTCAGGGATGTACGCGGGTGAGGATTGGAACTTCCTGGGCTTCATCCCCATCCACGGTATCACCTTCTGGACCTATACCTGGAACACCCTGGTGATCGCGGTCCTGAGCTGCCTGGGAACCACCCTGACCTCATCGCTGGTCGCTTTTGCTTTCGCCCGCCTGCGCTTTCCCGGCCGGGGTCCCCTGTTCCTCATCTGTCTGGCCACCATGATGGTGCCGCCCCAGGTCACCATGATTCCCACTTTCATCCTCTTCAAGTATTTCAACATGTACGACACCATCGGGCCCCTGGTCATTCCGGCCTTCCTGGGCGGCGGGGCCTATAACATCTTCCTGATGCGCCAGTTCTTCATGAGCATCCCTTATGAGATGGACGAGGCGGCCAAGATCGATGGTTGCACCGACATCGGGGTCTTCTGGCGGATCCTGCTGCCCCTTTGCAAGCCGGCCCTGACCACCGTGGCGGTCTTCGCCTTCGTCTATAACTGGAACGACTACCTGAACCCCCTCATTTACCTGGATTCCAACAGCAAGAAGACCCTGGCGTTGGGGCTCAAGAACTTCGTCTCCCTCTACGGCCAGGATTACCACCTGCTCATGGCCGCGTCGCTCATCATCTCCATCCCCATCGCCGTGATGTTCCTCTTGGGTCAGCGCTACTTCATCCAGGGCATCGCGACCACCGGGTTGAAATAGTCCGTTTGATTTTCAAGCCGTAAAACCTATAATTGCCGTCCGTAAGAGCCCTGGCGCGCACCGCGCCGGGGCTTTCCTTTTGGGGCAAGGTCCCCGGGGTCGTTAACCGAGATTTTCGTTGGCCCGACATCCCTCTTCGCCCACCATGTCGTCACCAAACACCGAAGGAGATCCTGAATGAAGAGCGCCTCACTGTCGCCGCTGGGAAGGGAAAAATTCTTTTTCACGTCCGAATCCGTGACCGAAGGCCACCCGGACAAGGTGGCGGATGCGGTCTCCGACAGCATCCTGGATGCTTGTCTGGAGCAAGACCCCTTCAGCCGCGTGGCTTGCGAGACCCTCCTGACCTGCAACTGGGTGGTCGTGGCCGGTGAGATCACGACCAAAGCCACCGTGAATTGGACCCAAGTGGTGCGGGACGCCATCCGTCGCATCGGCTACACCGATGCCAAGGCGGGACTGGACGCCGACACCTGCGGCGTTTCGGTGGCCATCAACCGCCAATCCCCCGACATCGCCATGGGCGTGGACACCGGCGGTGCCGGCGACCAGGGCATGATGTTCGGTTTCGCCTGCCGGGAGACTCCTGAACTGATGCCCATGCCCATCATGCTGGCCCATCGCCTCGTGGAGAAACTGGCCCAGGTGCGTAAATCCAAGAAGCTGGCCTATCTGCGTCCCGACGGCAAGAGCCAGGTCTCGGTGGAGTACATCGGTGGGAAGCCGGTGCGCGTGGACGCGGTGGTGCTTTCCACCCAACACGCTCCCGTGAACCAGTCGAAGCTGAGGGCGGATGTCGTCCGTCACGTCATCAAGCCGGTCATTCCCTCCCATATGATCGACAGCAAGACCAAGATCTTCGTCAACCCGACCGGCCGCTTCGAGATCGGCGGGCCCTTGGGCGATACGGGCCTCACCGGTCGCAAGATCATCGTCGATACCTATGGCGGTTACGGCCGACACGGCGGTGGCGCCTTCTCGGGCAAGGATCCCTCCAAAGTGGACCGTTCGGCGGCCTACGCCGCCCGCTGGGTGGCCAAGAACATCGTGGCGGCCGGTTTGGCCGACCAATGCGAGGTCCAGATCTCCTATGCGATCGGTGTGGCCCAGCCCACCAGCGTCCTGGTGCACACGTTCGGCACTGGCCGCCTGCCGGAAGAGCAGATCACCCAGTTGGTCCGCCAGGTCTTCGACCTGACGCCCCGGGGCATCATGAAATCCCTCAACCTGCGCCGTCCCATCTACAAGAAGACCGCAGCCTACGGTCACTTCGGGCGCCACGATAAGGACTTCACGTGGGAAAAGACCGACAAGGCCGCCGCCCTGCGCAAGGCCGCGAAACTCAAATAGTTTTTCACCGCCAAGACGCCAAGTCCGCCAAGAAAGACAAGGCTTTTGGTTCCCGGCTATTGAATCTTAAATCCGTCCTTGGCGTCTTGGCGCCTTGGCGGTAAATCTCGGAGGAAAGACTTAATGAAATACCATGTGAAGGACCTGAAACTATCGGCCAAGGGCAAGGACCGCATCGAATGGGCCGAGCGCAGCATGCCCGTGCTTCGCCTGATCAAGCAACGGTTCCAGAAGGAAAAGCCCCTCAAGGGCGTGAAGATGGCCGCCTGCCTGCACGTGACCACCGAGACCGCCAACCTTCTCATCACCCTCAAGGCCGGTGGCGCCGACGTCACTACCTGCGCCTCCAACCCCCTTTCCACCCAGGATGACGTGGCGGCGGCCCTGGTGAAGGTCCATGGCATCCCCACCTTCGCCATCAAGGGTGAGGACCGCAAGACCTACTACAAACACCTTTATTCGGCCCTGGATGCCCGGCCGAACATCACCATGGACGACGGTGCCGACCTGGTGTCCGAGCTCCATTCGGCCCGGGCCGCCCAGGCTTCCGAGATCATCGGCTCCACCGAGGAGACCACGACCGGGGTCATCCGCCTGCGGGCCATGGAGAAGGATGGGGTCCTGAAGTTCCCCGTGGTCGCGGTCAACGACGCCAAGACCAAGCATTTCTTCGATAACCGTTATGGCACCGGCCAGTCCACCATGGACGGCATCATCCGGGCCACCAACGTCCTCATGTCGGGATCCATCGTGGTCGTTCCCGGTTACGGCTGGTGCGGCCGTGGGGTCGCCATGCGCGCCCGCGGGCTTGGCGCGCGCGTCATCATCACCGAAGTGGACCCCATGAAGGCCCTGGAAGCGGTCATGGAAGGCTACGAGGTCATGCCCATCGCGAAGGCCGCCACCCTGGGCGATGTCTTCGTGACCTTGACCGGCGACATCCATGTCATCCGACCCGAGCATTTCTCCAAGATGAAGGATGGGGCCATCGTGGCCAATTCGGGCCACTTCAACGTGGAGTTGGACCTGGAAGGCTTGAAGAAGCTCTCCAAGAAGGTCCGCACGGTCCGCGATTTCGTGCAGGAATACACCCTGAAGAACGGCAAGAAGGTCTTCGTGCTGGGCGAGGGGCGCCTCATCAACCTGGCGGCCGCCGAAGGCCACCCGGCCTCGGTGATGGACATGAGCTTCGCCAACCAGGCCCTGGCCGCCGAATACGTGACCAAGAACCACAAGCAGCTGCGCCGCAAGGTCTATTCGGTGCCCGAGAACATCGACAACGAGATCGCCCGTTTGAAGTTGAAGGCCATTGGGGTCTCCATCGATCAACTGACCAAGGAACAGGAACATTACCTGTCCAGTTGGGAAATGGGGACCTGAGCGGGTCTCTAAAAGATTGGAGTGAAAGGCGGGCCCGGACGGGCCCGCCTTTTTTGTTTCAGGCGGACTTGTTAGCTTCGGCTTGTTCTTTTTCCATCAATGGCTGGAACTTCTTTTTCTCGTTGGCCTTCAGATAGGCCTGCTCGGCGGTGATCCGGCCTTCCTCGAAATACCTCATCAGGCATTGGTCCATGGTCTGCATCCCGGCCTTGGAGTTCAACTCGATGAGGGAGTTCAACCCCGAGACCTTGCCGGTACGGATGAGGTTGGGTAGGCTCTTCTCATAGACCAATATCTCCACCGCCGCGCAACGGCCCTTGCCGTCCTTGGTGGGGCAGAGCTGTTGGGCCACGATGCCCTTCACGCTGGCGGCCAGGGCCCCCCGGGCCATTTCCCGTTCATCGGGAGGGAAGACATTGATGATGCGGTCCACGGTCTTGGCCGCTGAGTTGGTATGCAGGGTCCCGAAGACCAAAACCCCCATCTCGGCCGCCGAGATGGCGAGCGAAATGGTCTCATAATCGCGCATTTCCCCCACCAGGATGATATCCGGGTCCTGCCGCATGGAGGACCGTAGCGCCGCCTTGAAGGAATGGGTGTCGCGGTGGACCTCCCGCTGGGTGATCTTGCACTTCTTGACCGGATGGACGAACTCGATGGGATCCTCGATCGTGAGGATGTTGGCCTCCCGGGTTCCGTTGATCTCGTCGATCACCCCCGCCAGGGTGGTGGATTTACCGCTTCCCGTGGGTCCGGTGACTAGGATGAGGCCCCGTTTGACCTTGGCCAATGTCTTGACCACCGGGGGCATGCCTAACTCCTCGAGGGTCAGGATCTTGGTCGGGATGGTCCGAAAGACCGCCGCCATGCCCTGTTGGTTGAAGAAGACATTGGAACGGAAGCGGGCCAGGCCGGGAACTTCATAGGCGTAGTCATAGTCGCGCCGCACCCAGGCCACTTCCCATTGTTCCGGTGTCATGGTCTCGTAAAGCAGCCCGTGCATCATGTCCTGCGTCAGGATCCATTCCTCCAAGGGCACCAGTTCCCCCTTGGCGCGGATGAGGGGAGGGTTGCCGATGGTCAGGTGCAGGTCGGAGGCTTTGAGGCCGACCATCTTTTGGAAAAGGCCGTCGATGGTGGACATCAGCTTTCCTCCGCGAGGATCTCGTCGGCCTGGGCCTGGGTGATCTTTTTCGCCGCCACCAACTGGGCCAAGGAGGCGGCCATGGTCTGCATGCCCTGCGAGGCCCCGGTGGCGATCATGGAAGGGATCTTGTGGTATTCCTCGGACCGGATGGTATTGGCCATGGCCAGCGAGTTCACCAGGATCTCGAAGGCGGGCACCATGTTCATCCCCAGGGCGTCCACCAGGAGCCGCTGGGAGACGATACCCACCAGGCTTTCGGAGAGGCTGGCCACGGCCTGGGAGCGTTCAGCGGCGGGGAAGAGATTGATGACCCGGGAAATGGTGGCGGCGGCGGAACCGGTGTGGAGGGTCCCGATGACCAGGTGTCCCGTCTCGGAGGCGGTCAGGGCCAGGCTCATGGTCTCGTAGTCCCGCATCTCGCCCACCATGATGATGTCCGGGTCCTCCCGCAAGGCGCTGCGCAGGGCCGCCGAGAAGCTCTTGGTGTGGGGACCGACGCTGCGCTGATTGACCAGGGACAGCTTCCGCTTATGGATATATTCGATCGGGTCCTCGATGGTGATGATGTGCTCGTCGCTCTCGCTGTTCATGTGGTCCACCAGGGCGGCGCAGGTGGTGGATTTGCCCGAGCGGCCGGGGCCGGTGATGAGGATGAGCCCTTGGTTCGAGTCGGAGAATTTCTTCAGGATGGGCGGGAGGCCCAACCCATCCAGGGTGGGGACGACGGAACTGAAATGGCGGAAGACCGCGTCCCAGCCCTTGCGCTGCCGGTAGGCGTTCACCCGGAACCGCTCCCCGTTGGGCATGGTGTAGGAGGTGTCCACCTCCCATTCCTCGCGGACCTTCTCCTGGATCGCGGGGTCGAGGATCTCGAAGATCAGGGCCTCGCAGGCCTCGGGGGGCATGGGTTCGGTGATGGGGCTCAAACGGCCCAACTGGCGCACGTAGACGGGGGAACCGGAGGACACATGAAGGTCCGAGCCTTTACATTCGACGCAGCTCTGGAGGTAGGGGTCGATCTGGGCCATGGGTTCCGGATGGACGCGAGGTGGTAACCTGAAAATTATAAAATCGAATGCGGAGCAACACCAGCCAAGGAACGTTAAAAGAAAATGAAAGGGCGGGCCGATGCCCCCGGGTCTATAATTGGGCCCGACAAAAACCACTGGGAGGTCCTATGAGATCCAAGCTCGTGTCGGTCATCGCTTTGACGGCCCTATTCCTGTCCGGTTGCGGGAAGCACGATTCAGGCGGCATCAAGATCGGCCTGTCCCTCGACACCCTCAAGGAGGAACGCTGGCAGCACGACCGGGACCTTTTCGTGGCGAAGGCCAAGTCCTTGGGCGCCGAAGTGCTGGTCCAGGCGGCCAATTCGGACGATGCCCTGCAGAATTCCCAGGCGGAGAACCTCCTGACCCAGGGCGTGAACGTCCTGGTCGTTGTCCCGCACGACGGCAAGAGCTCGGCCACCATCGTGGAATCGGCCCATAAATCGGGCGTGCCCGTCATCGCCTATGACCGGCTCATCCGGAACTGCGACCTGGACCTTTACGTGACCCTCGATCCCTACCAGGTGGGGGTGCAACAGGCCGATTACGCGGTCAAGCACAAGCCCCAAGGGCGGTATCTCCTCATCGGCGGGGCCCCGACGGACAACAACGCCGTCCTGGTGCGCAACGGCCAGATGAGCGTGTTGAAACCCTACATCGCCCGGGGCGATATCAAGATCGTGGGGGACCAGTGGGCCAAGGATTGGCAGCCCAATGAGGCCTTGAAGATCACCGAGAACGCGCTCACCAAGAACAACAACAAGATCGACGCCATCATCGTGTCCAATGACGGCACCGCCGGGGGCGCCATCCAGGCCTTGAACGAACAGAAGCTGGCGGGGAAGGTGCTGGTCACGGGCCAGGACGCGGACCTGGCCGCCTGCCAACGAATCGTCCAGGGTACCCAGAGCATGACGGTCTACAAGCCCCTCGCCAAGCTCGCCGATAAGGCGGCCGAGGTGGCGGTGGCCATGGCCCTCAAAAAGCCGGTGACCGAGGCGACCTCCAAGGTCAACAACGGCAAGATCGATGTACCGTCCATCCTCCTGCCCACCATCCAAGTGGACAAGGACAACCTGGACGCCACCGTCATCGCCGACGGTTTCCAGAAAAAAGAGGATGTTTATAAAAAGTGATCCTTCACCGCGAAGAAGCGAAGACGCGAATGAGGAAGATCTTCCATTTTGCAGCTTCCGGAGCCGGGCCGGTGTTTTTTCGCTAGCTTCGCTTTTTTCGCGACTTCGCGGTCAAAGGTTTTATGTCGCTCCTTGAACTTAAGAACATAACGAAGGAATTCCCCGGGGTGAAGGCCCTGGATGGAGTGTCCTTCGACCTCCAAAAGGGTGAGATCCACGCCCTTTGCGGCGAGAACGGCGCGGGGAAAAGCACCCTCATCAAGATCCTCTGCGGCTACCACCCGGCCGGGTCCTACGGCGGGGAGGTCCGGCTCGACGGCCAGATCGTTCATTTCAAGGACCTGGGAGGGTCCGAAGAGAAGGGCATCGCCCTCATCGCCCAGGAACTGGCCCTGGTCCCCGAGATGTCGGTGGCTGAGAACCTCCTTTTGGGCCGTTGGCCCGAACGAGGCGGGTTCATCCAGTGGGATGCCGTGCTCCGGGAAGCGCGAAGGGCCCTGGACCTGGTGGGCCTTTCGATCGACCCGATGCTTCCGGTCAGGGAGTTGGGGATCGGCCAGCAACAGATGATCGAGATCGCCAAGGCCCTTTCGAAAAAGGCCCGGATCCTGGTGCTCGACGAACCGACGGCCGCCCTGACCGAATCGGACGCGAAGCGTCTCCTGGAGTTCCTCAAACAGCTTCGCCGTCAGGGTGTTTCCTCCATCTATATCAGCCACCGGCTGGAGGAAGTCGGCCGGATCGCGGACCGGGTCACGGTTCTTCGCGACGGACGGTCCATCACGACCCAACCCATGGCCAAATTGAGCCAGATGACCATCATTTCCCACATGGTGGGCCGGAAGGTGAAGAACCTCTATCCCAGGCCCAAGACCCGGGCGGGAAAGACCCTCCTGGGGGTGAAGGATTTCTCGGTGGAGGACCCGGCCAATCCGGGCCGTTACGTGGTGTGCGACGTGTCTTTCGACGTGAAGGCAGGGGAAGTGCTGGGCATCGCCGGGCTCATGGGGTCGGGCCGGACCGCCCTCCTGAGCTCCCTATTCGGGGCCGCCCGGGGCCGGACCCAGGGGTCCTTGTGGGTGGAAGGAAAGTCCCATCCGCTTTTCCATTCGCCCCAAAAGGCCATCGAGGCCGGGGTCGCCCTGGTCAGTGAGGACCGCAAGCGTTTCGGGCTTGTCCTGGAAAGCACGGTGGAGGAGAACCTCATCCTGGCCACCATGCGCCGCCTGGTCCGGCATGGGTTCCTCGACCACTCCCGGATCCTGGCCGAGTGCGGCACTCAGGTCGCGGCCATGCGGATCAAGACGCCGTCCTTAAGCGTCTGGGTCAACAAGCTCTCCGGCGGGAACCAGCAAAAGGTGGTCCTGGGCAAATGGTTGATGACCAAGCCAAGGGTCCTCTTCCTGGACGAGCCCACCCGGGGGATCGACGTGGGGGCCAAGGCGGAGATCTATGAGCTGATGGGGCAATTGGCGGGACAGGGGATCGGCATCGTCCTGGTCTCTTCCGATCTACCCGAGATATTGGGGTTGAGCCACCGGGTGCTGGTCCTGAACCAGGGCCGGATGGCCGCGGAACTGAAGGCCGGACAGGCGACCCCGGAACGGGTCCTGGCCGCGGCGGCATTGAAGGGCCACAAAAACAAAAAAGGGGTATCGGGATGAAAGAAACCAAGACGCAGGTCCCCTGGCGGGCCTTGACCATGGTGGGGGCCCTGCTCCTCATCTGGATCATCTTTTCCATCACGACGGACGGCATCTTCCTCCAGCCCCGCAACCTTTCGCTCTTGATGCGGCAAATGGCGGTCACCTCCATCCTGGCCATCGGAATGGTGCTGGTCATCGTGGCCGGGCAGATCGACCTGTCGGTGGGGGCCATGACGGGGTTCCTGGGCGCGGTCTCGGCCTATCTCTATGTGACCCAGGGATGGCCCCTGGGGGCCACCTTCTTATCCACCCTGCTCCTGGGGGCGCTCCTGGGGCATCTTCAAGGGCATCTGGTCACCTGGTTCAACATCCCTCCCTTCATTGTGACCTTGGGCGGCATGCTCATCTTTCAGGGAGCCTTGCTGGGGATGACCGGTGGCGTGGCCATCAGCCCCTCGCCCGATTTCCTCTATGTAGGACAGGCCTATATCCACAAGACGGTCGGATGGGGATTGATGGTGGCCGCGGTCGTGGTGCTTCTTTTCCTCGCGCTGAAGGCGAAAGGGTTGGGCCGGTTGAAATGGGGGGGATTGGCGGCCCTGGTCGCGCTTTTCATCACGATCCTGAACCTTTATGAGGGCATCCCCATCCCGGTGCTCTTGATGATCCTGTTGGCCGCCCTTTTCTCGATCCTGGCCACCCAAACGCCCTTCGGCCGGCACCTTTACGCCATCGGGGGGAACGCGGAAGCGGCTTTTTATTCGGGCATCGACATCAAACGGCACATCGTGATGACCTTCACCTTGATGGGGGCCATGGTGGGGGTCGCGGGCATCGTCTTGACCGCCCGGGTGGGGGCCGCCACCTCGGACGCGGGGCGCATGATGGAACTGGACGCCATCGCCGCGGCCGTCATCGGAGGGACCTCCCTCATGGGCGGGAGGGGGACGGTCTGGGGCGCCATCGTGGGAGGGCTCGTCATGGCGTCCCTCGACAACGGCATGAGCCTCATGAACACCGAAGCTTTCTGGCAGCCCATCATCAAGGGGAGCATCCTGATCATCGCAGTGGCGCTGGACATGATGGGACGAAAAGGGAAGAACTGAACCTACAGGGACCTTAGAACCTGACCGCTGCGTCGATGCCGCCGCCCAGGCCGACGGAGTTCTGCAGGTCGGGGATGCTGCGGGTGACGAAGGAAACGTCGACATTGAAGTTCTTCTGGATGTAACCCACCCCAAAACACCACATTTGCTGGTTCGAGACCTGGTCGGCGAAGGTGCCCAGACGGACCACCAGGTTGGTCTCCGGATAATAGTGTTCCAGGCCGACGTGCCAGCGGGTCTGGCCTTGGGACCAGGCGACCTCCGCTTCGATCCCTGTGTTCTTTTCCGGCGGGGTCAGGTCCACGCCCAGCTTGGTGGTGTAGGGAAAAGGATCGCTGACCTGGATATTGGTCGGGTTCCCGACCTTGCTTTCGGCCCCGGTGGTTTGGTCCAGTTGATAGGTCTGTTGTTGGGCTTGCCAGTTGAAATTGGATTCGATGTTCTCGATCACGAAGCCCATTTGAAAGGAATCCGATAAGCGGGTGAAGAGCCCCATGTCCACGCTCAAACCGGACCCGGCGCTGGAGGTCGTTTTAGTGAAGGTATAGCCGGTGAGGGAACCATGGGTATAGGTTCCTGACATGTTGATCTGCTCGTAGGTCAATCCATCGTGATATTTGAGGTTCCCGCCGATCGAAAAGGCCTGGCTGCTCCCCAAGGGGAGCATGGACCCGTAGGCCAACACAAGGGTGGCGATCTCACGGGAGGTCTGGGAAAGTCCCAGGCTATAAGGCGTGGCGGAAAGGGACGCTTGGTCGCGGTCATGGAAAAATTGAAGGGTGCCTTGGGAGCCGGAATAGGCCAGGGTCTTTTCGTAATGGACCGCGCCGGCCATGGCCTGGTAACGGACCGAGAAGATCCCCTCATAATCTTGGGACCGCAGGACGGGATCCTCGGAGCCGCCCCGGGCGTCATCCGGGACGAAATGGAGGATGGCGTTGTTGGTGTTGGACGTGTCATAGGCCGTGAAGCCGGAACCGACCGACCAGGCCATGTTGTTATCGTCCGGAATGACCAGGAACGCCGGGTTCCAGATCGGGGAGAAAACGCCCATGGGGGCCGCCGAAGTGGCGCCGCCGATGGCTTGACTGTGGGCCTCTTGGCCCAGGAGAGGGAGGGGGAGACAAAGGAAAAGGGCGGCGTAAAGGTGTTGTTTTTTCATTGTCCTTCCAGGATCCAGGTTTTGGACCTTTTTCATCTTAACCTTGGGTGGGGGCCAAATCAACAAAGGGCCGGACACCCTTTGTCCTTTAGGCCTTGGTCGGCCACTTGCTAGAATCCAGGCATGAAAAACGGACAAAAGACGGCGACGAACGGTCTTCCGGTCCTGCGTGATCCCCTGATGTGGGTCTCCCTTGGAGCATCGCTCCTGGTTTGGGTCTTGGGGGCCTACCTTCGATCGAAGGATGGGCCGGTCTTCAACGGACCGATCCTGGCCAAGGGAACCAGCCTGCTCATCCTCGGTGCCCTGCTTTACCGTTCGGCTTACCTTCGGCGCGACCTTTGGACCTTCTTGCTCCCCATGGTCTGGCTCGCTTCCAGCCGGGCGCTTTGGGAGATCGCTTCCATGCCGGAAGGGCGCTTTTTTTCTTGGCTCCTCCTCTTCCTCGTTTCCTTGGTCCTGACCTTGTGGGTCCGGGACCGGCGGATCCTTTTGGGGGTCCAAACCCTGATGTGGGGCGGGCTGGATTGGCTTTTCAAGATCTCCTTCCTGCTCCCATTTTCCTTCTTGGGACTGCCGGTCAAAAAAAGGGACCCACTCCCTTGGATCCGCTGGGGCGGCCTGGCGGTCGCGGGGGTTTGGTTCCTCATCCTCCAGGGACGTTACTACCTTCAATGGAATTTCGAAGATGCTTGGGACCTTTGGATCGGGGGCCGGGCGGCGGTCTTCCTATTGTTGGGGTTGATGGCGCCCGTCGGGAAGATGAACCTTTCTTTTCCTTTGGTGCGTCTAAATTTCGTCTTCCTGGTCCTGGGCGGATGGATCTGGGGCGGGGAGGGCTTGATCGGGTTGTGGCAGGGTTCCCTTTTGACCTGGGTCGCCGTTCTTTTCGCGGGTTTCGGCTGGGAGAGCGTTCGCCGGGAATTGCTGGGCGAGGAATGGTTCCAACAGGCGATGGGTTTTGCCATTGGGTTGGCCTTGTGGGGTTCGGTCCTTTGAAACCTAAGAACCGGTTTAACCCTTGACCTGGGGTTTTTGCCCAGGTTTATGGCTTCCGCATGGGCCTAACTTGTGGTAAAAAATCCGGGAAATACCTTAGGATAAACCCCGAAACATCCCGTTCTCTGGACCAATCGCCGTTCCTTGGAGGATCCTTAAATGAGATTCCGTATTTTTTTGAGCCTTTTGATCGCCGCGCCCATGGCC
This sequence comes from bacterium, assembly GCA_035549195.1. Classification (NCBI taxonomy): domain Bacteria; species bacterium. The sequence continues at coordinate 75,737 of DASZRK010000020.1, read as the reverse complement.
CTTCGGGCCCAGCAAACCTCGACGACCCCGGTGGTGGACGCCAAGCACGCCCCCAAGATCGCCTGTGCCCGTCCCAATTTCGATTTTGGGAACGTGGACGAGGGGCCGGACATCACCCATGAGTTCCATTGCAAGAACACAGGCCACGGGAAGCTCATCGTCACCGGCGTCTCCACCTCCTGCGGCTGCACGGCCGCGGTCGCCCAAAAAGCCGACGTCAAGGGCGGGGCCCCCAGCTATCCGGTGACCTTCGCTCCGGGTGAGCCGGTCCTGATCAAGGCCACCTACCACACCTCCGGTCGTCCCGGCCACGCCACCAAGATCATCACGGTCGCGTGCAACGACCCCTCCAATCCCAATTTCCAGTTGAAGCTCGACATGACCGTCGTGCGGGACATCGATATCCAGCCTTCCGAACACCTCTACCTCTACGGCGTCAAGAAGGGCGAAAAACGGACCTCCACCATCAAGATCCTGGGGAAACCCAACCACCCGTTGCATGTGCTTTCGGCCACCCCGAAGAATGGGACGGTGACCGTCACCTCCTTGACGCCCTTTGAGGACCCGAACGAGCACCGCTCCGGGGCGACCCTGGTGGTCGACCTGTCCGAGGGCCTCACCATCGGCGGGTTCACCGATGAGATCCTGGTGAAGACCGACAGCCCCAAGAAACCCGAGCTCACCATCTCGGTCCTCGGCGAGATCCGGGGCAACGTCCAGTTCAACCCCAAGACCCTTTATTTTTCGCCCCACCAGGATGTGCCCGTGACCGTTACCTTCCAGGCGGACAATCCGAACGGATTCGCCATCCGCAGCGTGAAGTCGGCCAATCACCTGACCCGTCCCCACGTGGTGAAGACCACCGGGCCGGACGGCAAGGACCAATATTCGGTGGTGGTCAGCTGTATCAGCGACCTGCCCAAGGACAGCGATGGGAAGGACCAGGTCCTTGTCACCACCAATGACCCGGAGATGACCCAGATCAGCATCGACGCCCAGGTGAACAAGTAGCATCCTTCAGGACCGGGCTTGGCCCGGGAAAATAACGGCGGGCCTTCGGGCCCCGGTGAGGTGACCCATGGCGACCAAGGAATTATCGCAGGCCGACTCCGGCTTGGAGGACATCATCGCCACGAGCACGTCGGTCTGTTCCATCGAGAACGGGGTGCTTTGCTACCGGGGCTACAACATCGACGACCTGGCCGAGAACACCACATTCGGCGAGGTGACCCACCTTCTTTTCTACGGAAGCCTGCCGACCCGCCCCCAGTTGGAAAAACTGCGCAACGAGATCGCTTTGGGCGGCAAACTCCCTCCCGCCTTCCTGGACCTGGTCCAACGGTTCCCTTTGAACGTCCCGCCGATGGATTGGCTCCGGACCGCCGTTTCGGCCCTTTCCTTTTTTGACCCCGACGCCAAGGACAACAGCGCCGAGGCCAATCTCCGTAAGTCCATCCGCCTGACGGGCCAGATCCCCACCCTGGTGGCGGCCTTTGACCGTCTGCGCAACAAGAAGTCCATCCTGGAGCCCCAGCCGGGCAAGAGCCTGGCCTGGAACTTCCTTCATCAACTGACCGGCGGGGAACCGGACGAAACCTCGGTCAAGACCTTCGATACCTGCCTGATCCTCCACGCCGACCACGAACTGAACGCCTCGACCTTCGCCGCCCGGGTGACGGCGGCCACCCTGAGCGACGTGCATTCGGCGGTCACTTCGGCCATCGGCACCCTCAAGGGACCTCTGCACGGCGGAGCCAACGAGCAGGTCATGCTGATGCTCCAGAAGATCGGGGACGCCTCCAAGGTGGAAGCCTGGATCCGCGACGCCCTGGTGCGCAAGGAGAAGATCATGGGCTTCGGCCACCGGGTCTATAAGAACGGCGACCCCCGCGCCAAGCACCTCATGCGGATGTCCGAGGCCATGGGCAAGCTCAAGGGCGAGACCAAATGGTATGAGATGTCCCGTGTCATCGACCGGGTGGTCCAGAGCGAGAAGAAGCTCCTGCCCAACGTGGATTTCTACTCCGCGTCCACCTACCACTACCTGGGCATCCCGACCGACCTTTTCACGCCCATCTTCGCCTGCAGCCGCGTGACGGGCTGGACGGCCCACGTGATGGAACAGTTGGCCCACAACCGCCTGATCCGGCCCCGCGCCGAGTATTTGGGCGCCCGGGACCAGAAAGTCACGCCGATCGATAAGCGATAAGGACGAAAGAAGGGAATGGAAAAGGCGGCGGGACCTCCCGCCGCCTTTTTTGTTTTAAGGGACCTTCAGGGTTTCTTGTGGTGGAACTGTTTCAACAGGCCGTGCAGGCTTTTCTTTTCTTTTTCGGTCATCTTTTTCAGCATGCCGTGGATCTTCGCGTCATAACTGGACGGCTTTTCATGGGTCGAGACCGAAGAGGATGGGCTGAAGAGCTCATAAAGGTTCATTCCCAGGATCTGGGCCAGGGATTCCAGGGTGGTCAGGGGCGCCTGCCGGGTCCCCCGTTCGATATGGCTCAAATAGCTCACCGAGATCTCTGCCCTTTCGGCCAATTCCTCCAGGGTAAAACCTCGTTCCTTGCGGAGGCGGCGCAGGGCTTGACCCGCTAAAGCGTAACGATCCGGTGTTTTCGCCATTTTCCCCTCAGTCAAATTCGCCCCCACTATGGCAGACGGTTTTTCGCCCAAAAAGCGACTTATAGTCAAATAAATTTTTGACCATTAGGATAACTGGTAATAGGATTGGGGAGGATGGCGCCGTAAGAAACCTTGGGGTGGTCCGCGATGACATCGTGGGAAAAGAACATCGAGAAACATCTCGGGCGGCAAGGGTATCGGATCAAGTGGGTCCGCACGAAACATGGGACGGTCTTCCTCCTGGCGTGGAAGGGAAAGGAGGTCCAGATCATCTATTCGGACAGTGGCGATGAGCTGCCCCTGGCCTCGGCGGAGCGGGTGAAGGAACACTATATCGGGCTGTTGGTACACCTGGTCCCGGATCCGGGCTGGGAGGACGTCTTCAAGGGCCGGGAGGTCTTTTTCAAATGGGCGACCGCCCGGTCCTCATTGGACGCGGGGTCCAGGACCCTGGAACAGGCGGGTGTGGAGCGTTTTTATTTTCCGGACCTGGGGGACCGGGAAGCGCCCGCGGTGGAGGAAGAAGGCACAAAATAGGGGTCTGCGGCCCCTGGAAACTGCTAAAATGCCCCGGTTTTTCATCCGAGCCCGGCCTGGCCGGGGTCCTTTGGTTCCGGGAATTTCCATGTCCTCCAAGTCGGGCTTTCGACAATCGCTGGGCCTTTATTTGCGCCTACTGGCCTATTTGAAACCCTATACGGGCCGCGCCGTCCTGGCGGTGTCCAGCATGGTCCTGGCGGCGGGCTCCACCACCTTCGTGATGTACCAGTTGAAACCCATCATCAACGCCACCTTCCTCAAGACGGGCGATGCCGACGGGACTTTCCATCAACTGGCCTATGTGACGGTGCCCCTCACCTTCGCCGCGGCCCTCCTGCGGGCCCTTACGTCCTACGGACAGGACTACCTGAACCGCTACCTGGGCCAGCGGGTCGTCCAACGCCTGCGCAACGACCTTTACACCCATTTCCTGAAACTCCCCATGTCCTTCTTCAACGTCCACCGCACCGGTGGGCTGGCGGCCCGCATCACCAGCGATGTGCAGGTGCTCCAGGACTCGCTCATCAATGTGGTGGGCCAGGTGATGAACTCCGGGCTGATGGTCCTGGGGTTGGCGGGGCTTTTGATCTACCTGGATTGGCAGCTGGCGGCCATGGCCCTGGTGGTCTTCCCCTTGGCCCTCTATCCCATCTATCGCTACGGGCGCAAGATCCGGCAGGCCTCCGGCGAGGGGCAGACGGTGCTCTCCGACCTGAACGCCCAGATCCACGAGACCCTGGCGGGTATCCGGGTGGTGAAGGGCTTCGCCATGGAGCCCCACGAGCGCCGCAAGTTCCAGGAGACCAACGACAAGTTCTTTTCCGTCACCATGCGGGCCAACCGGGCCTACGCGGCCTCCTCGCCCATCGTGGAGACCATCGGCACCCTGGCCCTGCTGGTGCTCATCCTCTGGATGGCCTACCGGGCGCTTTACCAGGGCAACCTGACGGTGGGGGATTTCATCTCCTTCCTGGGAGCCACCTTCACCCTCTATCCCAATCTCAAGAGCTTCAACGGTCTTTGGGGACACCTCCAGCAGTCCCTGGCCTCGGCCGAGCGATGCTTCGACATCCTGGACACCGTGGACCCCATGGTGGATGCCAAGGACGCGGTGGAGGCCAAGCCCCTCAAGAAGACCATCGAGTTCAGAAAGGTCTCCTTCGAGTACGTGAAAGGGCATCCCGTGCTCCGGGACATCAGCTTCGAGGTCCGCAAGGGCGAGGTGGTGGCCTTGGTGGGCCCGTCCGGCGGGGGCAAGAGCACGCTCGCCGATCTCATCCCCCGTTTCTACCAGCCCACCTCGGGCCAGGTGCTTTGGGACGGGAAGGACCTCTCCCACCTCAAATTGGCTTCCCTCCGGGCCCAAGTGGGCATCGTGACCCAGGAGACCATCCTCTTCCACGATTCGATCCTCAAGAACATCGCCTATGGAAGGCCCGGCGCCTCCTTCTGGGACGTGCAGGAAGCGGCCAAGGCCGCCTATGCCAAGGAATTCATCGAGAACACCCCGCAGGGCTTCAACACCCTCATCGGGGAGCGGGGCATCAAGCTTTCCGGGGGACAACGGCAACGCCTGGCCATCGCGAGGGCCCTCTTGAAGAACCCGCCGGTGCTCATCCTGGACGAGGCCACCTCCGCCCTCGATACCGAGAGCGAACGGTTGGTGCAAAAGGCCCTGGAGGAACTCATGGGCCACCGCACGACCCTGGTCATCGCCCACCGACTTTCCACCGTGCGCCGGGCGGACCGGATCCTGGTGGTGGACAAGGGCCGGATCGTGGAGCAAGGGAAGCATGGCGTGCTCCTGGCCAAGGGCGGACTTTACGCCAGGCTCTATAAGATGCAATTCCGTGATACCGCCCGGATGAGGGCGGGGGCGGAATGAGGAAGGCCCGCCGTAAAAGACCGGCGGTCTTCCTGGACCGGGACGGCACCCTCATCCGGGACGCCGAATACCTGAGCGACCCCTCCCAGATCCGCCTTTTTTCGAAGACAGCCGCCGCCCTGAAGCTGTTGAAAAAGGCCGGGTTCCTGCTCCTGGTGGTCTCGAACCAATCGGGAGTGGCCCGGGGTTATTTCCCCGAACGGATGGTGGGGAAGGTGCACCGGAAACTGAAGGCCATGCTCCAGGCGAAGGGCGTTCGGTTGGACGCCTTCTTTTATTGCCCCCATCACCCGAAAGGCACGGTGAAGAGGTATTCCAGGTCCTGTTCCTGCCGCAAGCCGGGGACGGGCATGGTCCGACAGGCCCTGCGGCGTTATCCCATCGACCTCAAACGCAGTTTCGTCGTGGGGGACAAGATGGACGACATGCTCCTTGGGCGGAACGCCAAGGTCGCGGGGAGCATCCTGGTGGGGACCGGTCACGGGAAAGAGCATCAAAAGCGCCTGATGATGGAGCCTTTGGGGAAGACCTGGGTGGCCTCGGACATCCTGACGGCGGCCCACTCCATCCTGGCCAAGGGGAAGTAGAGCATGGGAACCATCCTGAAAGAAGGCGGCCTGCGGTTGGTGAAGGACCTGCGAACCCAGGGGCAAAAGGTGGTCCTGGCCTTCGGGGTCTTCGACCTGCTCCGGGTCGGCCATACCCGTTATTTGCGGGAAGCCAAGGGGTTGGGCGATATCCTGGTCCTGGCCCTGGCCTCCGACGATTCCATTCAAAGGACCTTGGGGCCGGGGAGGCCCCTCTTGCCCCTGGAGGACCGGATCGGGATCCTGGCCGCCTTCGAGATGGTGGATTTCGTGACCTCCTATTCCGAGGATGATGTGGTGCCGTTCCTGAACGCCCTGAAGCCGGATGTCCTGGCCTGCCAGGGGGATGCGCCCCAGGTCCTGGGCGGGTTCCCGGGGAAGGTCGTCCTATTGGGCCATTCGGGGGATGAAGAAGCCGAGCAGCTCATCCAGGTCATCCTCAAAAAATATTCGGACCCGAACACCAAGATCAATGAATGAACCGCGACCCAAACACATCCTCGTGGCCCGGACCGACAAGATCGGCGATCTGCTGCTTTCCCTGCCGACCTTCCAGGTCCTCAAGGAGAATTTCCCCGACGCGAAGGTGACGGCCCTGGTCAGCGGCTATGCCAAGGAGATCGTCCAAGGCCATCCGGCGGTCGATTCGGTCGAGATCTATGATCCCAAGGAAGGGTTCGGGCGGACCGTCCAAAGGTTCAAGGCCTTGACGCCGGACGTCTTCCTCGCCCTTTATCCCCGTGCCCAACAGGTCCTGGCGGCTTGGTTCGCCGGCATCCCGGTGCGGGTCGGCACGGGCTATCGCTGGTATAGCCCCTTCCTCAACAAGAAGGTCATGGTCCACCGTTCCCTTTGCGAGAAACACGAGGTCGAATACAACCTGGATCTTTTGGGACCGATGGGTGTGGCTTCCAAGCCGCCCAAGATCCATTTTTCCCTGACCGACCCGGACCGGGCCTTCGTGTCGGACCTCCTGAAGGAAAAAGGGATCGCCCCCAAAGCCCGCTTCCTGGTGGTCCACCCGGGCCACAAGGGGTCCGCCCAGAATTGGAAGCCGGAACGTTATGGCCAGGTGATCTCCCAGATGGCCTACCGGGGCCGCAAGGTGGTGGTGACGGGAGGGCCGGACGAGACCGCCCTCATCGCCCAGGTCATGACCCATGTGCGGGGCGTGGGTCCGGACCAGAAGCCGGTGCTTTTGATCGGGGAATGCACCCTCCGGCAGGTCGCGGCGGTCTATGAAAGGGCCGATTGCTTCCTTTCCGGTTCCACCGGGACCCTGCACCTGGCGGCGGCGGTGGGCACCCCGACCGTGGCCCTCTTTGGGACCATTCCCCAGACCACCCCGGTGCGTTGGGGCCCTTGGGGCAATGAATCCACCGTGATCATGCCCCGCAACCTCCCATGTCCCGATTGCCAGGCGGGGACCTGCCGGCTCCACGACGTCATGGACGCCATCAAGGTGGAGGAGGTCCTGGAAGCCATGGAAAAATACATCGCCCAGGCCAAAAAGTGAGGCGCTTGCGACCCCTCCCCCTTTTCTTGTCCTGCTTGCCTTTCCTCCTGGGCGGTTGCTCCCTTCTTTTTGTGGCCAAGGGCCGGACGGACATTTCCTCGACGAAGGAGGCGCCGGTCCCCACCGCGGTCTCCCTGGAGAAGGAAATGTCGAAGAAGGTGGTCCTCCACTACGAGGTGAAGCCCGGGGATAGTTGGGAGTTCCTGGCCGAGGCCTATTACGGTTCGTCGAAGAAAGCGAAAGCCCTGGCCCGGGCGAACAGGATGGACCCGGCCAAGAAGCCGCCGGTGGGCAGGACGATCTCGATCGCGGAACCGGTCTATTTCCCCAATGGCAAGGAGATGGACGCCAAAAGGGAACAATCGGCCAAGAAGGCCAAGGGTCCTGCGGCGGCCCAGACCCCGCCTTCGGACCTGGGGGAAGCCGACACGGCGCAGGACGAGAAGGACGTGGCCCTGGTGCCCCGGCCCCGGGCGAACAAGGCCTTCGGGTCGGGGGAAAAGCTGACATTCGAGGTGCGGGCCATCGGGGTCCTGGGGGGCTACGCCACCCTGTCGGTGGAGGATTACAAGAAGGTCCAGGGCCGGCCCTGCTATCCCCTGGTGGCCCGGGCCAAGACGGCCTTCCCCTTCAGCACCTTCTATCCGGTCAACGACGTACAGACCAGCTTCTTCGACGTGGTGGATTTCATCACCTGGGGTTTCGAGAACGACGTGCATGAGGGGGACTACCAGGCCCGCAACCGCGAGACCTACGATCAGCTGAAGCACCGCTTGACCCGCCAGCACAACCAGGAACCGGTGGAGGATCTGGATGTCCAGCCCTTCACCCAGGACATCATCTCCTGTTTCTATTATTTCCGGCTCCTGCCGCTGGAAGTGGGGAAGAAATACCTCATTCCCACCTGCTCGGGCGGGAAGAACTACAAACTCATCGTGAAGGTGGTGGGGCGGGAAAGGGTGAAGTGCCCGGCGGGGACCTTCGATTGCTTCAAGGCCAAGCCCTTCGTGAAATACGGCACGGTCTTCCGCAACAAAGAGGACATCGATCTCTGGGTCACCGCCGACGACCGGCATATCCCGGTGCGCATCAAGAGCGCCATCGTGATCGGCAGCATCGACGTATCCCTGCTGGATGCGGTGGTGCCCGACATGTCGGGCGATGGCGGCAAGCTCACCTCGCGGGTCTCCAACTGACCCTTCAATAAAGCGTGTCCGGCCGTCTTTCCCCCAGCCCATGGTAGTTCTTTTCCGCGATGGCCTTCGTGAAGGTCCCCCGGTCCTTGTAAAGCGACTTGACGGGCTGATCGTGGATCGCCAGTCCGGCGTGGAAGAAGATGTTGGCGACCAACAACAGCTTTGCCAGCGCCAGGAACCATTTCTTTCCCGTCCAAGAGCTATAGACATGGAAGCCGTAAAGCATCGCCACCGGAAGTGTCAGGTAGTAGGTGTGGGACGCCGGGGGTTTGATGGCGAAAAGGAAGCTGGCATAGACCAGCAGCACCGTTCCCAGGGCCAATTTTTTGACCGCCGGCCAGTCCTTTTCGTGCGTCTTTTGACGGAACCATCCGATGGCCAGTCCGACGGCCTGGAGGAGCCCCAGCAGGGCGGTCAAGACAGCCAGGGGCGCCAAGAGGATGTTCTGCCTGAGGAATTCCAGGCGGTCCCCCGTATGGGCCCCGAGGAAACGGGGCACCTCGGCGGAGGCCAGGAAGAGGAAACGCACCAGGATCAACGGCAGGTCCGGAATGTTGCCCGGGTTGAAGGTCACCGCGTTCCCGGCGCCGCCGGTCCCCTGGTGGAGCCCATAGACCCATAAGGTGGGGAGAAGGAAGATCCCGGAAAGGAACGAACCCGCCAGGAACCCGCCCGGACCGTCGAACCCCCGGGCTCCCGCCTTCCATTGGGAATAGGCGGAATAGAGGAGGAAAGGGACCAAAAGCACATAGGACATATGGAATTGGACAGACCAGAAGAACCCGAAACCCATGAAGGCGTTGGACAGGCTTCCGCCGATCACACCGCGCCGCAAGGCGGGGATCGTCTCCAGGAAGCCCATGAAGAAAAGGCAGGAGGCGAAAAGGGTGTAGGAATCATTGTCGATGTTGGTGGACCAATGCAGGGTCCAAGGCGCGGTCAGGAGCCATCCATAGATGATCCAGGCCGGGAACCGGGGGAGCCTTTTCGTGCAATACCAGCCGAACAGGGCGAGCCCCGCGAAGGAAAGGATGTTCAGGAAAAGGTACGGCGCCTCCGGGATGGGGAGCAACATCAAGGGGACCCCGACCACGAGCCCCTGCAGGGCGCCGGGAAGCTGGATGCCGGGCGCCACATCCGCGCCGAAGAAGGGCCACTGGCCCGTGCAGAAGAATTTGAGCCCGATGAGATAGACCTGCCGCTGGTCGATGAACCAGATCTCCGAACAAAGCCCGTAGAAGAGACGGAACAGGAAGGCGGAGGTCAAAAGAAGGAACAGATGCCTTGGGGGAAGGCCGCCGGTCGGGGAAGTTTTGGTGCGGGGTCGGGGACTCAATTCGCTTTCCATTATTCCTGCGGGTTGGCCGGCTCATCAAGTATATTACCGGCCTTTGGGGTGGCTATCCCCCGGGCCGGACGATAAAATGTGCCCATCATTCGGAGGGATCGAACATGATCGATAAGATCCGCGGACGCATCGAAGAGAGCATCCAGGTCAAACAGAACCTCTTGTCGCGTTGCCTGCCCCAGATCGAACAGGCCGCCAAGCTCCTCGTCGAGGCCTATAAGCGGGGGAACAAGGCCGTTTGGTTCGGCAACGGGGGCAGCGCCGCCGACGCCCAGCATATCGCCGCCGAACTGGTGGGGGATTACCTCAAGCGCCGCCGGGCCCTGATGTCCCTCGCCCTGCACACGAACACCTCGACCCTGACCGCCCTCGGCAACGACTACGGTTATGACCAGATCTATTCCCACCAGATCGAGGGCCTCTGCGTGGCGGGGGACGTGGCCGTGGGCCTTTCCACCTCGGGAAACTCGGAGAACGTCCTGAAGGGCGTCCTGGCCGCCAAGAAGAACAAGGTCCACACCATCGGCCTTTTGGGCCGCGACGGCGGGAAGATCGCCAAGGAAGTGGACATTGCCATCGTGGTCCCCGCCTCCTCCACCGACCGCATCCAGGAATGCCACATGCTGATGGGCCACGTGTTCTGCGAACTCATCGAATCCGCGATGTTCCCCTGACCCGAACCCATGAAACCCAAGACCCTCCTCTCCTCCGTCGATAAGACCGAACTCCTGGCCCTGGTCGGTGCCCTTCAAAAGAAGAAAGTGGTCGTCATCGGCGACCTCATGCTGGACGTCTATATCCGCGGGGCCGTGGCCCGCATCTCCCCCGAAGCCCCCATCCCGGTGGTCGAGATCAACGAAAAGGACCGGAAAATGCCGGGCGGCGCGGCCAACGTGGCGGCCAACATTACGGCGCTGGGCGGCCGCTCCGCCATCATCGGCTCCGTCGGGAAGGACCAGGCGGGCAAGGAACTCATCCGCGAATTGAAGGAACAGAAGGTCGAGACCAAGGGGATCCTCACCCTTTCCGACCGTCCCACCACCGAAAAGACCCGCGTCATCGCCCATACCCAGCAAGTGGTGCGCATCGACCGGGAGGTCAAATCGGCCCTGAACGAGCGCCAGCAGGACCAGGTCATCCAGAAGGCCTGCCAGGCCCTGAAGGACGCGGACGGCCTTATTTTCGAGGACTACAACAAGGGTCTTTTGACCACCAAGGTCATCCGCAAGGTCATCGCCTACGCCAAGGCCCACAAGAAGATCATCACCGTCGACCCGAAATTCCATAATTTCTTCGAGTTCAAGGGCGTGACCGTCATGAAGCCCAACATGAAGGAAGTCACCGAGGCCTTGGGGACCGAAGCGGTCGGCCAGACCTTCGAATCCATCGGCAGCAAGGTCATGAAGAAGCTGGATTGCAAGGCCGTGGTGCTCACCCGCAGCGAGCACGGCATGACCATCTTCGAGACGGGCCACACCCCCCGCACCATCCCGACCGTCGCCCGGGAGGTCTATGATGTGTCGGGCGCCGGGGACACCGTCATCGCCACCCTGACCCTGGCCCTGACCGCGGGCGCCAGCCTGCTCCAGGCGGCGGCCCTCGCCAATTACGCCGCGGGCATCGAGGTGGAGAAGCTGGGCGTGGCCACCGTTTCGGCCGAGGAGCTCAGCCAGCGCCTCTTGGAAGAGATGAACCGGTAACGGCAATTCTTAATTTTTAATTCTGAGTTTTTAATTAAGAATCAAGAATTCAAAACTAAGAATTGGGCGAAATGATCTTTTCTGAGCCGCTTTTCTGGGTCTATTGCCTCCTCCAGTTCCATATCTTCGTCTTCCTCACCAACCGCATCGGCATCCGGCCCCATCACGGGGTCAATGAGTTCCTTTGGACCTTCTTTTTCCTGACCGTCCAGATCTCGCCCTCTTATCTCCTGGCCGATTCCTGGGATTTCACCTGGGGTTCGCTCCCGGGCCTGGCCTGGGTTTGGAAGCTTTTCCTTGCCCTGGTCTTCCTTTGGGTGGCCGCCCTCTGGGTGGACCACGCCTGGTGGCTGTTGTTCCGCAAGAAACCCGCGACCTACCGGGAGGTCCGCAGCCATTACCCCAACCGACCTTCCCGTTGGCCTGCGCCCTTCGCCTTCACCCGCTTCGTCGGCTTTCCCAACCAGTGTTTCGACCTGAAGGTGGTGGAGTACGAAGTAGCCCTTCCGCGCTGGCCCCGGGCCTTCGACGGATTGACGATCGTCCAGTTGTCCGACATCCATTTCGGGAAATACATCCACCAGGATTACGTCCGCTTCGTGGTGAAGGAGGCCCAGAAACTGAAGGCCGATCTTTTTGTCCTGACGGGTGATTTCGTCTCTTTCACCAAGCACATCGCCATCATGCAGGGGCTCTTGAAGGGTTTCAAAGCCCGGTTGGGCGTTTACGCCCTCTTGGGGAACCACGACCATTGGGCGGGGGCCCATGCCATGCGGCAAGCCCTTGAAGCGGACGGGATCCGGGTGCTCCAGAACGAAGTGGTGGACCTCAAGGTCAAAGGAAAGAGACTGGCCCTCATGGGTGTGGACGATAAATGGGTGGGCGAGAAGAACGACGAACCGCTCTTGAAGGCGAAGGGCGACGCCAAGATCCTCCTGGCCCACCAGCCGGACCATCTTTACCTGGCCCACAAGACCCGGGCGAACCTCCAGCTCTCGGGCCATTGCCACGGCGGGCAGATCTGCTTTCCCGTCCTCGGGCCGCTGGTGGTCCCGGCGAACGAGGGACGCAAATACGCCGGCGGGTTCCACCGGGAAAAGGACACGGTCATCTACATCCACCGGGGCATCGGTTGTTACCCGCCGCTCAGGACCTATTGCAACCCGGAAGTGGTGAGGCTAACGCTACGAACGGATCCGAAGGACCTTTAGGGTCACGGTCGCGGTAAATGCCGCAGGTTTTCCATGGCGTTCGTATGGTCCAAAGGCATCCGATGGGCCGTTTCAAAGGCGTTGCGGGCCGCCGACAGATCGCCTTCTTCGAGCCGGAGCATTCCCAAGGCATCGTATAAATGGGCGGCCGGACAGACCCGAACGGCCTCTTGAAGGGCCTTCACGGCCTGACGGCGGTCCAAGTCCGGCGCCAGGAAAGTGTAAAGCGCCATTCTTTCCCCCCGTTGGGCCATCAGGAAGGGGTCCTTGTTGAATTCCTTCCCGGCGGCCTCGAGCCGAAGGATGTTCCGCTCGAGGCTTTTTACATCGTGGTAGTACAGATATTCATCCCCCATCTCCTTGAAGAACGGATCGGCCTGGATCCAGGGGTCCAAGGTCTTTCGGGTCCGGTCATCATAGGGGGTCCAGAAAAGAACGAGATTGTCGTCGTCGTTGGGTGGATCGGGAAAGGGTCGATCCCAATGGGAGCCCGGGAATTTACCGCTCAGGAAAGGCTGGTAATGGACGTTGGTCAACAGGACGACCCATCGCGGGCCGGTCGCGGCGGTCCAGGCCTTCTCGAAGGGCGCGGCGGCCAGGTCGAAGGTCGCGTCCTTGGAATTGTTGTTCAAATGGCCCAAGAGCAGGAAATTTTCCCCTTGTTGGGACCGTTCTTGCAGGACCCGGTAGGACCGCGCCAATCCGACGGACATCCAATGGTTCGGGTTGGAGGTCTTGAGTCGATCCGCCTGGAAAGGGCCCGAATAGTGGTAAAGATCCAGTGAAGCGGAAATGGCGAGGATGAGCGCGGTGAGGGCCCATCGTCCCTTTGGACCGCTGGAAACTCTCTGGACCAGGGTTTGGACCCCGAAAGCCGCGATCACCATGAGCAGGGGGAACAGGAGAACGGCGCGGTGCATTTCCACGTGACGGGTCAGGATCTCAGGAAGGAGGAAGAAGGGGGCCGAGAACGCGATCCACCGGATGAGGGGTCTTCCCCTTTCCCGGAAGGATTCGATGACCCCGATCCAAAAACAGGAAGCCAGGACACTGTTCAAGAGCCCGCCCCAGGCGGGTCCATAAGGTACGCTTCCCATCCCGTTGAAAAAGAGGGCGGCCAGGTGCCAAAGGATCCTTTGGGGCCCAAGGATGGAATGGATATAGCCCATGCCGCCGTCGGAAAAGCGCGCCAGGACCATGGGGGTGGAAACCAGGACCAGGGCTGTGAGGGTCCAGCGAAGGACCCGCGGCTTGGACCCCGCCGGCGCCCGGGCGTGATGCAAAAGGATGGCGAGGGTGGGTGGGATGATGACCGGCCAGACGGTGTAGAGATAGAGCCCCGCCCCCAGGATCGAACCGAAAAGGAGCCCCCAAGTCCGTTGGGAACGGGCCTTTCCCAACGAATAGGAACCCAAGAGCCCCAGGAGCAGGAACTGGAACAGGGGGACCATGTCCGATTGGAGGCATTGACGTGAACAGACCTGGGACCAGAAGGCGGAGCCGTAAAGGGCCAGGAGAAGAAAAGAAAAGGACCTTGAGAAGTATTTCCTGGAGGCCCAATAACCGGATCCCAATGCGAAAAGGAAAAGGAGGGCCGGAAAGAGGCGGATGGTTCCCAGGGAAACGCCGAAGAGCCTGAAGAACAAGGCCAGGATCCAGGTGAATAGGGGCTCGATCTGCACGTTCCCGAGCAAAAGGGCCGTTCGCCCGGTGCGGTTGAACTGGTCGGCATAGAACGCGAATTGTCCCTCGTCCATCAGGGGCCATGAGGGGATCCGTCCCCATCCAAAAAGATGCAGGAACCCCAAGGACAGGATCAATAGGACCCAGGCGGCCGGGGGGACCGTTGGAAGGAATTCGACCTGCCAGAAGGGAGGGGTTCGCCGGGCGGCGCTTTTTTCACCGGCGGCCAGGTGGAGCCCCAGCAGGACCGGCAGCAGGATGCCGAAGACACCGATCCAAAGTTCAGCCTCGATCCCGAAGTTCCCGTAAGCGATGGAGCTGTGGGCAAGGAGGAGGATGGGAAAGAACCCGAGGGGATTGTAGGAGACATTCCGGCCCAACGGGACCATCCATTCCCTCCGGGGATCGTGGTACCGGCATGCTAACACAGGGCCGTGCCCGCCGGCGGGACCAAGAGTGGGTTGCTTGAACGGATGCCTTCCCCTATAATCGTGCATCCCAGCGGAAGTAGAAATGAATTGGACCGATTTTTAGAACCTTCCAAGTTAGCCCCCGTCCTCCAGAACCTTCAAAAGCAAGGCCAAAAAGTAGTCTTCACCAACGGTGTTTTCGACCTGATGCACCTGGGGCATGTCACCTATCTCCAGGCGGCCCGGTCCAAGGGCGACCTTTTGGTGGTGGCCCTCAACAGCGATGAATCCGTGCGGCGCATCAAGGGCCCCCTGAAGCCCCTCCTTCCCCTGGCCGAACGGGCCGAGATGCTCCTTTCCCTTTCCTGCGTCGATTTCACCACCTTTTTCGAGGAACCGGACCCCTACAAGGCCATCGAGATCCTCCGGCCCGACGTGCTGGTCAAGGGCGGGGATTGGGCCCTGGACAAGATCATCGGGGGCGACCTGGTCAAGGCCCGGGGCGGCCAGGTGCTCAACATTCCCGTGGTGGAAGGCCGTTCCACGACCAACCTGATCCAGATGGTGAGGGACCGTTATGGAAGGCAATCATGAGTTTTGAATTTTTAATTACGAATTTTGGTCTTTTTTCGGCGGAACATCGGCCGAAAAAATCCGGTCATTCAAAATTCGAGGGGCGGGTTTAATGGCTTCGAAAACAAAGGTCATAGGCGTTATCCCTTCCCGTTACGGCGCCCAGAGGTTCCCGGGCAAGCCCCTGGCCCCCATCGCCGGGGTCCCCATGATCGTGCGGGTCGTCCGGCAGGCCCGGAAGGCCAAGCGGCTGACCGAGGTCTGGGTGGCCACCGACGACGAACGTATCGCCCGGGCGGTGGAGGCGGCCGGCGCCAAGGCGGTCATGACGCCCCCGAAGCTGAAGTCCGGGACCGACCGCATCGCCTACGCCGTGCGCTCCCAGAAGGCCGATCTGATCGTGAACATCCAGGGCGATGAACCGGTCATGGCGCCAGCCGCCATCGACGCGGCGGTGGAGGTCCTCCAGGCCGACTCCCGGGTGCTCATGTCCACCGTGGTCATCCCGCTTTCCGATAAGAAGGAATGGCTCGATCCCAACGTGGTGAAGGCGGTGCTGGGGCCCAAGGGGGACGTGCTTTATTTCTCCCGGGCTCCCATCCCCTACCCCCGGGACGGCGGGGGAATGCCCAAGGCCTATAAACATATGGGCCTTTACGGCTACCGCCCGGCCTGGCTGCAGTTGATGGCCTCCCTCAAGCCCACCCCCCTGGAATTGACGGAGAAACTGGAACAATTGAGGGCCATGGAGAACGGGGTCCTGATCCGGGCGGCGGTCCGGAAGGTCGAATCCATCGCGGTGGATGTCCCCGCGGATGTCCGTAAAGTGGAAAAATACCTAAGGAACAGGAAGAAATGACCAAATATATTTTCGTGACCGGCGGCGTGGTCTCATCTTTGGGCAAGGGGATCGCTTCGGCCTCCATTGCCCGCCTCTTGGAATCCCGGGGGCTGAAGGTGACCATCGCCAAGTTCGACCCCTACCTGAACGTGGACCCGGGCACCATGAGCCCCTACCAGCATGGCGAGGTCTTCGTGCTGGACGACGGCGCCGAGACGGACCTGGACCTGGGCCATTACGAGCGCTTCCTTTCCGTGACCTTGAGCCGATCCAACAACGTGACCAGCGGCAAGATCTACAACGCGGTCATTTCCAAGGAACGCCGGGGCGATTACCTGGGCAAGACGGTCCAGGTGGTGCCCCACATCACCAATGAGATCAAGGAAGCCATCCTCAAGGTCTCCAACGAGCAGAAGGTCGACGTGGTGATGGTGGAGGTGGGTGGGACCATCGGGGACATCGAGAGCCTGCCCTTCCTGGAGGCCATCCGGCAGTTCCGCTTCGACGTGGGGAACGACAACGTGGTGAACATCCACCTGACCCTGCTCCCCTACATCGGGGCCTCGGGCGAGCTCAAGACCAAGCCCACCCAGAAGACGGTGGCCGAACTCCGGGGCATCGGGATCCAGCCCGACGTGATCCTCTGCCGCACCGAGAAGCACCTCACCGAGGAGACCAAGGCCAAGATCTCCCTCTTCTGCAACGTGGAGCCCAAGGCGGTCTTCGAGGCGCTGGACGCCAAGTCCATCTACGAGGTGCCCCTCCTGTTCCACCTGCAGGGTCTGGACGATTTCCTGGTCAAGAAGCTCAAGCTCAGGGCCTCCTCCCACGCCAACATGACCCAATGGGCCAAGTTCGTGAACCAGATCTACCATCCGAAACGGGAGGTGGAGATCGCCATCGCGGGCAAGTACGTGGAGCTCCACGACGCCTACAAATCCATCATCGAATCCTTCATCCACGCGGGGGTCCCCAACCAGGCCCGGGTGAAACTGCGCTGGGTGGATTCGGAGGAAGTGGAAAGGGTCGGCGCCGCCGCCCTGCTCCGGGGCGTTTCCGGGGTGCTGGTGCCAGGCGGGTTCGGGGACCGGGGCATCGAAGGCAAGATCCAGGTGGTGCGTTACGTTCGGGAGAAGAGGATCCCCTTCTTCGGGATCTGCCTGGGCATGCAATGCGCCTTCATCGAGTTCTCACGCAACGTGCTGGGGCTCAAACAGGCCAATAGCGGCGAGTTCAACCAGAAGACGCCCGATGAGGTCATTTCCATCATGGAGGACCAGCTCAAGGTCCAAGGACTGGGCGGCACCATGCGGCTGGGCTCCTACCCCTGCAAGGTGGAAAAGGGCACCAAGGCCTACCAGGCCTACAAGCAGACCCTCATCCATGAACGGCACCGGCACCGCTATGAGTTCAACAACGCCTACCGGGAAAAGGCCAAGGCCAAGGGCTTGAAGCTCTCCGGGGTCTCCCCCGACGGGAACCTGGTGGAGATGGTCGAGCTCCCCAACCACCCCTGGTTCGTGGGGGTGCAGTTCCATCCCGAACTGAAGAGCCGGCCCCTGAACCCCCATCCTTTGTTCCGGGAATTCGTCAAGGCCGCGGTAAAGTATGGGAGCAAACGAATCAACGGGAAGGGGTAAGGGACCGCGTGAAAGACCTATCGACCTACGGCAAGGACGGAAAATTCTTCGTCATCGCGGGACCCTGCGTGGTGGAGGGACGCGATTTCCTCCTGAAGACCGCCGGGACCCTCAAGGCCATCGCCGACGAGTTCCACGTCCCCCTGGTCTTCAAGTCCTCCTACGACAAGGCCAACCGTTCCTCGGGCAAGAGCTTCCGGGGCATCGGCATCAAGAAGGGGTTGGCCGCCTTGGCCGACGTGAAAAAGAGGTACGGCATCCCGATCCTGACCGATATCCATGAGATCGAGGAAGTGCCCGCCGCCGCCAAGGTGGCGGACGTGCTCCAGATCCCCGCCTTCCTCTCCCGCCAGACCAGCCTGCTTTCCGCCGCGGCCCGCACCGGCCGGGTGGTGAACGTGAAGAAGGGCCAGTTCATGGCGCCCTGGGAGATGGCGAACGTGGCCGAGAAGCTCTTCGGCGCGGGGGCCGGGGACGTCTGGCTGACCGAGCGGGGGACCAGCTTCGGCTACAACAACCTGGTGGTGGATTACCGGGGCATCCCGGAAATGAAGAAGACCGGCTGTCCGGTGGTCTTCGACGGCACCCACAGCGTCCAGCAACCCGCCGCCAAGGGGACCTCCAGCGGGGGGACCCGGGAGCATGTCCCGACCCTGGTGAGGGCCGCGGTCGCCGCCGGGGTGGACGGGCTTTTCCTGGAAGTGCATCCGGACCCGCCCAAGGCCAAGTCCGACGCCGCCACCCAGATCACCTTCGGGACCTTCCGCCAGGTCCTCCAGGACTCCCTGGCCATCCGAAAAGCCCTCAAAGCCCGCTAACCACAGAGGACACAGAGGTCACAGAGAGCCACCTCCGTAATACGGGTCTATTGGGGCAAAATGATCGGATCTTGGGTGTCATTGGTTCGGGTTCGCGGAAGATGTCTTCTCTGTGGACCCTGAGCTCTCTGTGGTTCAACAGCCGTTGGCCTTATCCCCCGAAGAGCGTCATGATCCTTCCGATGTTCTTCAGGTAGGTCGGCACCACATCCACACATAAGATGAGGGGAACGCCGTCGCGGTCCCGGAACCGCGCGGAGATGGTCACGCAAAAAAGCCCGGTGGCCGGCGAGATATAGGGGTCGCTGGTGTAGCTGTCCCGCGTGAAGCCCGGGTCGGTCAGGGTGAAGTAGTAATCCCGCATGGAATAGTCGGTCCCCTTCGGCGGCAGCCGGAAGATACCCTTGCGGGTCCCGGGATGGTCCTTGCAGACCATGATGGAGGCCTGGTTGCCGCCCGCGTCCAGCACATAGATCGCCTTGGCGATGGGTTCCTGCGGGAGGACCTGGGGGATCTTGCCGTCCATTTCCTCCAGCGGAAGGACGGACAGCTCCTTGACGATGGCCTCGACCATCAGGCCGTAACGTTCGTGCTGCATCTTGCGGATGTTGAATTTCTCCACCATTTGGCGCCGGAACTTGTCCGCCACGGGGTCGATCACGTTGGTGACGAGCCCCACGAAATCCCGGCTGGGTTCCTGGGGTTTCGCGAAATAGTACCCCTGTAAAAGGTCCGCGCCCAGTTCCAGGCACTGCAGGGCCTCCTCCTCGGTCTCCATCCCCTCGGCCAGCGCCAAGGCCCCGATCTTCTGCGAGAGCCGCACCAGGGACCGGAAGATCTCCTGCCGGTAATAGTCCTCGTGCAGGTTGGTGACCAGGGACCGGTCGATCTTGATGAGATCGGGATGGATGAGGGGGATGCGGTCGAAATTGGAATGGCCCTTGCCCACGTCGTCGAGGGCGATGAGGAAGCCGTGTTCCCGGTGGATATGGACGAAACGGGCCAACCCCTCGTCGCTCCGGACCTTCGATTCCAGGATCTCGATGATGATATTGGAGGGCTCCAGGCCCAGTTGCCGGCAGAGATGGATCAGGTGGAGGGTCCCGACCTCCTTATCGATGATGGAGGTCTCGAAGTTCAGGCTCAGGAGCAGGTCGTGGGGGGCCGGACAGCATTGCTTGAAGGTCTCGAGGATCTTCTTCCGGAAGAGCCGGTCCAGTTCCAGGACGACCCCGGTCTCCCGGGCGGCCTTCAGGAGTTGGAGGGGGGAAATGAGCTTCCCGGAGCGGGGATGGACCCCGCGCGAGAGGCCCTCGAAGCCGATGACCTTTTTCTCGCGGATGGAGAAGATGGGCTGGAAGTGGACCTCGACGCTTTCCCGGTCGAGGAGGGTCTTGAGGTCAAGGTCGCTGAAGTCGGAAGTGTGGAGCATGGGAGTTCCTTGCCGTTGGGGAAGAAGGCGTGGAAATCATACCGTAAAGGAAAAGGGCCGGGGTGTTTCGCGGATGGAAAAAAATAATATGTTTAAATTTAGTCCGAAATAAAATTTCCGGTAATTGTCGGTCAGGTTCTCGGGAAGGCCGGGGTCGCCGACAAAAAGGTGGTTTTAAGCCTTCAGGAATCCGACGTGTTTGCCGGGCGTGAAGCCGGGGAAGATCCGCGGCAGGCCGCCGACCCTCAAATGACCCGACAAGGCTTCGCTGAGGACGGTCCGGAAGTCGGTGGTGACGGCCAGGTCGCGGTTCTCGTAGCGGTTCTCCCGCTCCAGCCCGGGCCATGGCCCATAGACCTTGCCGCCCTGGACGGGGCCGCCCATGACGAACATCGCGCTGGCGTGGCCGTGGTCGGTGCCCCGGGACCCGTTCTCCTCCACGGTGCGGCCGAACTCGGTCATGGAGACCAGCACCACGTCCTGGGCCTTGGCGTCCAGGTCCTTCCAGAAGGCGGACAGGGCCTTGCCCCAGTCGGTCAAAAGTTCCTTCAAGCGGTACTCCTCGCCCGTATGGTGGTCCCAGCCCCCGATGTCGATGAAGGCCACCCGGACCTCCGCCCCGGACTTCAGGACCTTCGCCAGGTCGGACAAGGCGTGGCTCAAGGGCCCGTTCCCATAACCCACGAAGCCCGATCCGGTGGAAGCGGCCAGCAGGCTCTTCAGGCGCTTGACCGAGTCGGCGGTGGCTTTCCCGGCCTTGGAGAGGAAATGGGTGCCCGAATACATGGCCGCGAAGGCGTCGGCGGTGGTGTCGCCCTGGGTGAAGTCGTAATCCTTCAGGCTGGTCATGGAGGTGACGGGGATGGGCCCGCGCAGGATGCGGGGCGGCTTGGGGGAGATGGCCAGGGCCATGAGGGGATCCTCGCCGGGGTGGGGGAGGCAGGAGGCGACCCGGTTGAGCCAACCGTCGGAGGTGCCCTTGTTGCCCGGGGTGCCGGTCTCCATGTAGTCCTGGGCGTCGAAGTGGGAACGGGTGCTGTCGGGGGACCCGGCCGCGTGGACCACCGCCAGGTGGCCGTCCTTGAAGAGGGGGGCCAGGGGTTCCAGCGCCGAATGGAAACCGAATTGGCCGTTCAGGTCCACCACTTGTCCGGACCCGTACTTGAGGCCGATGGTGGGACGGGCCGAAAGGTAGTTGGGGTCGTTGAAGGGGACCACGATGTTGAGGCCGTCGGCCGCGCCCCGTTGCAGGATGACCACCAGGGTCTTATGGGTGGAACCGGGGGCAGCGGCCCGGGCGGCGGCATGGAGCCAGGGAGGCATGGACCAAAGGGCCAACCCCGCGCCGGCGGCCCCGGAGACCTTGAGGAAGTCGCGCCGGGAAAGTTTGTTCTCGTGATCTTTGTCCATGTTCACCGCCTTTGAAAATCCGGAGAAGCCAGGACCAGGGCTTCCAATTGCCCGGAGCCCAGGTCGCCCGCCCTTTGCGTCAGGGCCTTTTGGGTGGCCGCCGACACCTCATCGTTCAACAGCCGGTGGAAGAGGGCCGGCAGGGACGGCTGATCGTTGATCCCGCCGGTCAATTGGGCCGCGTAGTTGGCCCTTCCTAAAAGGGAAGCGGAACTGACCCAGGCATCGGCGGTCTGGGGATAGCCCGTGGGGGCTTCGCATTCGAAAAGGGGTTCACCCATGGCTTCCAGGGTCTTCAGGGTCGGCTCCCAATCCTTCGGGTGGGTCCCGGTGGCCCGCAAGGCGCTGGCCACGAATTCCAGGGGGGTCTTCACTTTTTCCTGGTAGTACTTGGGATCGGTGAACTCGGGCGACAGGAAAAGGGTCCGGAGCACGGTCTTGATGTCGCCGTCGGAATCCAGGAAGGAAGCGGCGACCTTCTTCACCAGGGAAGGCGGGGGATCGTCCGAAACGAACCTTTGGCAGAGCTTGAAGGCGATCCGGTGGGCGGTCTGGGGCTGGCGGGAGAGGAATTCCAGGACCTCGTCACCCTCCTTCTCGCCGTTGGGCTCGAAGGTATGGCCCAGGATGGTCTTGGGGTTGTTGTCGTGGTGCCAGGGTTTGAACTCGAACCGCACGGGCTGGGGCGCCGAGTCGGGATGGATGCCCGCCACCGCCCAGCCGGTGAAGACCCGGGAGCATTCGGTCACATCCTTCTGGGTGTAGCCCGCGTCCACGCCCAGGGTGTGGAGCTCCATCAGTTCCCGGCCGTAGTTCTCGTTCAGCCGCAGGCCCTGGCCCGGCATGGGTTGCATCATCATGGCGGGTTTGCCCGCGCCGTTGCCTTCGGCCATGGCGACGGGTTTGAAGTTCGGGTCGGCGTAGTTGTCGTTGTTGTCCAGGTAGACCAGCATGGCCGGACTGCGGGCCACGGCCTTCAGGAGGTCGGAGAACTTGCCCAGGGCGTTGGGCCGGATGACGTCCCGCACATAGGAGGTGGTGAACCACTGCACCTCGTTCTTCTGGAAGGACACGTTGAAGTGGTTGAACCAGAAATCGACCATCACTTCATCGAGCTGGCGGGGGCTTTCGGTGATGCGGGTCAACTTGGCCTTGGAAAGCTCCACCACCATGTTGTGGATGCGCCCATAGGCCATCTCCTGTTCGGCGGGGGAAAGGACCACGTCCCGCAGGTCGGGCCGGAGGATGTTGACGCCGGGCTGGGGATATTCCATCAGGAGGGAATTGATGGTCTGGGTCAGGGTGGGGTATTGGGCCAGTTCCTTCTCGACCGCCGAGTCGTTCAATTTTTCGGGGGCCAACTGCTCCTCGAGGAAGGCTTCCGTTCCCATTTTCTCGACCCTTTCCAGGTCGCCGGGCGCGGGGCCGAAGGTCAGGCGGTTGAGGAACAACAAGGCCTTTTGTTTGGGGGTCAGTTCGGCGGTCTTGGCCGGGAGGAAGGCGGGGAAGAGAAGGAGCCCGATCAGGAACCCTATTTGGAATTTAGGGCGCATGCGAAAAGAATATACCTGTCGTCCGGGAGCCACAAGAAGTTCCGGCCCGGACCCGTGAAATATATAACGAGCCGGCGCACGACACTTTGGGGGAGTCCGTCGTCCATTCTTGGGGTAATCTAAGACCCTCGAAGGTCGGTGAAGGTCCGCGGGGCCGCGCTTAGGGGACTCCAAAATCGAAGCCGCTCGGAGGCCGTATGAAGAAGATGTTTCCATTCATGGTGTTCCTTGCCGCGGGTCTTTTGTGGGCCCAGGTCGCCCCTTCGGAAGGTTCCCTGACCGGATGGACCAACGACCAGCTGAAGGCCGAGATCTACCGCCAGCGCCGCGAGATCCTGGACCTTCGGGCCAAGCTGGGCATGGGACAGACCGTCGAGATCAAGGACAAGGGATCCGTGAAGGTCCCGGAGGGCGCCTGGAAGCTGGACGATTTCGAGCAAGCCAGCCCTAACTCCGGCATCGGCTATTGGTCGGCCGATTGCGACCACAATAATATGGGGACCGCATTGGACCCTTCCCCCTATCAGAGGCTGGAAAAGGGATCGCCCCTTTCCCCCGGCTATTGCGCGGGGATGAAGGGCCATTTAGGGCCCAATGAGGCCCCTTGGACCTGGTCCTTCCTTTCGGTCCCCTTGAACAACCAGGGCAAGGTCGCGGACCTGAACGGCTTCAAGGAACTTTGGTTCGCCGCCAAGGGCGACGGGAAATATTACATCGTCACCCTGCGGCGCCAGGCGGTGAAGGATTACTGCGAGTTCCAGGCCGACTTCCAGGCCAACGACCAATGGACCCTGGTCAAGATCGCCCTCAGCCACTTCGCCCAACCCTCCTGGGGGACCCAATTGCCCCACGACCTTTCGGACGTGACCCAACTGGCCTTCTCACCCGAGATCCACGAGGCCGACTACGACCTTAAGGTCGATGATGTTGTTTTAGTGAAGTAAAAGACAAAGCGATCGAACCACCCAGTTCCCCAGGAAGTCAAAAAGATCCAGGCTAAGGATCTTGGCCGGGGCCCAACTTGGCTTGACTTGGTGCCCTGGGTGGTCAAAAAGGTTTAAGGGGTCTTATGTCCTACCGCATCTTCAGCGACGGCGCTTCCCGGGGGAACCCGGGCCCCTCGGGCATCGGGGCGGTCATCTTCGACGCCCACGGGAAGGTCGTCCACGAGATCGCCCGGTACATCGGGGAGGTCACCAACAACGTGGCCGAATACAAGGCCCTCATCGCCGCCCTGGACTATTGCGTGAAGCACAAGCTTTCGCCGGTCGAGATCCTGGCCGACAGCCAACTCCTCATCCGTCAATTGGCGGGTGAATACAAGGTCAAGCACGAGAACATCAAGCCCCTTTACCAGGAGGCCCAGGGCCACTTGAGGCACCTGAAGGTCACGGGTTACAAGCATGTGCCCCGGGAAGAGAACAAGCACGCCGACCGGCTGGCCAACCAGGGCATCGACGACCATCTGACGGCTTAAAGGCCTTGCCGGGAATTGGCGCGGATCCGCGCGGATTTGCGGCAAAGTCGTTTTTGCTTCCCTGGATTTTGGCTCTTTTTGCCCCTATCATGTTTTTTGGAAGCAGGTACGTGATCGCGGTCACCCGGGGTTCCCGGGGGATCGAGGAAAGTCCGAGCTCCGCAGGACAGGATGCCGGGTAACACCCGGTCGGCTCCTAACGCGCAAGCGGCTGGGGGTTGAAGGAAAGTGCCACAGAAAACAAACCGCACCGAGGAGCCTAAAGCTCCAAGGTGTAAGGGTGAAAAGGTGGGGTAAGAGCCCACCGCGTTCCACGCGAGTGTGACGGCATGGCAAACCCCATCCGGAGCAAGATCAAATAGGGAGGCTTGGGAGCGGTCCGCTCCATTCTTCTCCGTCAAAGGAGAAGGGGGCCTTCGGGTAAGATCGCTGGACGGGACCGGTAACGTCTCCCGCTAGAGAAATGATCACATCTACAAAACTCGGCTTATTCCCTGCTTCCTAGTTTTTAAAAAACCGATGGTATAAGGCTCCATTCGCGCAAGCGTTTGGGGCCTTTTTCATTTCCGGCCCCCATCTCCCGTGGTGGCGGGGATCATGAAGAACCAAATTAAAAAAAGTCAGTTCGCTGGGTGGCCAACGCCAGCGGGGTCCACCAGCCCCGCCCCTCGAACTGGCTTTTTGTGCTTTGGGGGCCTTTCATGACCGCTTCGATCCACACCTTCACACCCACCGCCCGGATGACCGTGGACCTGCCGGACTACGAGATCACCTTGAATTCCGGCTGCCGATACCGCCTGGGGCTGAACATCTTCGTCCACAAGGACTACCCCACCGCCCGCATCCCGGCCGTGGTGATGATGACCCAGAACCCCGACGAACCTTTCAGCCTGAAGGACGTGGGCCAGGTGGCTGCGGCCCACATTTGGGCCAAGTGGTTCCTTGTCCAGGGTTATGGCCGCATCGACCCCAACGAAGTGCTTTGGATCGAGCGGTTCCCCGCCCAACGGGAAAGCCGCTACGAGCAGATGGACCAGGTCAGCTACGACATCGCCCGGCTTTCGGCGGTGGACCTGAACAAGAAGCGGTATGTGCATTCCCTCGAAATTTCCAACCCCCGCTGGCATCGCATCACCTACGAGCGCATCGAACAGGCCTTTGGCCTGACGGCCGCCCAGATGGGCTTGCCCGAAAGGACCCGCTATGTCGATTGACCCCTTTGAAATTTCCTCTTACCCCAAGCCCTGCCGCAACTGCGGGCATGTGGGGTTCTTGGAATACTGCGACGTGGCTTGCCGCGACGAATACAAGCGGACCAACCCCACGAATGCCGAACAAGACGCCTTGATCCGTGACATTGCCCTGACCGGGGCGGATGCGGAGTGTTACCCATGAACAACAAAATTCCAATGTACGCTTTGCTCATAGGCGGGCTGACCATCATGGTCCTCTTCCCGGAAAAAGCGGAAGAGGGTTTTTTGACATTTTGTATCGCGTTTGCAGCTCTTTCGGTCATTGACGAGATCCGAAAGAAAAAGTGAACCGGCCGAAGTCGATCGTGAGGGGTCCAAGGGTTTTGGAGCCCCGAAAAGACAACGGGTCACCCATACGTTTTAACACCAACGTGACGAACCCTGGGGGTAATGGCGAAGGCCTAGACAGGGTGCCGGGGAATTACCTGAGCCTGTGAAAGGGCAAAGGGTGAGGCGGTTGTAGTCCAATTAGAGAACGCCAGATGAGAAACCACGCTATCGAGTTGCCCCAACACCCCGCTTAAGAACGGGTGAGGGATAGCGGAACCCTTTATCGGGCTTACGGTCTCATGGGGAATTGCGGGTGCGGTTAACGCCAAGTCCCGCCGGCCGCCAACATTTTTTGAGGTTTCGATGAACGCAGCAGAGGCCAAAACCTATCCCGCCAGCCGACATTCAGGCCAGACGCTGACCTGCATCGTCTTGCTCTTGGAACGGGGGTCTTTGACCCATACGGAGTGCGAAGAACTGACCGAGGGCCAGCCCTGCGGGAAGGTGACGACCCTGAGAAGCCGCATCCCCGAGATCCGCACCAAGTGGGGGTGGCCGGTGGAATCAAAGCCCGAAAGCCACGGGACCGGCACCCATGCCCGCTACTGGGTGAAGTGGGACGTGGTGGAAGAACAGACGGGTCTGTCGGGGGACCTGCTGAAGCGGACCATCTGGTTATGGCGCACGTCAGGGGGCAAGACCGAGGCCTTTGGCGATTTCGTGGCCTTTTGCAAGCAGTACCGCCCCAAGGACCCGGCTTCGGACCGCATGGCCCGGGCGATCTTCAAGTCGAAAAAGATGGTGAAACCGGCGGACGTTCAGTTGGACCTGGGCGACGCCTGGATGATGCGGTGAAAGGAAAAGCATGAATTTCAGGAGTTTTTTAACGGCGGCCGTGGCTTGGATGGGGTCTGCATCGAAGGACCTGGGGCTGGATTCTTGGCCCAAGAACTTCAACAAGATCATGCGGCGGTGGGACTGGCGCCGCGGTCCAACCCCCAAGAATGGGTCCCGCCGGTGGCGCCTGATGATGGCCCGACGGATCGTCCCCACTGGCCCGCTGACCAAATACAACCCCGCGCCGCGGAAGCATTTCAAGACCGATGGCGTGGCCACCCAGACCAGCCGATACGCCCATAAACCCTGGCCTTTTGAGCGGAAAGGACAAGCGGCTTGAAGTGGTTCCAGCATGACAGCAACGCCCATACCGACCCCAAGTTGGTGGACCTGGCGGACCGGTGGGGGGCCGAGGGTCTGGGGATTTACTGGGTGGTGGTGGAGTTGATCGCCACCCGCCTGGACGGCCAGAACCCGACGATGGAACTGGAGGAAAAAACCCCCCATATCGCCCGGATCTTCGGGGGTCGGACCTCCATCGACCGCATTGAGGCCATTTTGAAGTCGTGTGAGGACCTGGGGCTTTTCAAGAGGGGCCCCAACAACCGGATCCAATGCCCGACCCTGCTGAAAAAGCTGGATACGGTATCGACCCGGAACGAGAGCCTGAAGGCCATGAGGGACCAAATGCGGAGGTTCGAACCTACTTCGAACAATGTTCGACGACTGACTGACGGACTGACAGACATACAGACGGACTTACTACAGGGGCAGGACGCTTCGAAGCTGTCCATGGAGTTGGACAAGTTGGAGAAAGCCATGAATAACCCCAATAACAGCGACATCCTGAACCTGCAATACCAGGAAAAGCGAAAGATCCTGTTGGAACAACTGGAAACCCAAAGGCAGGCGGGGTGATGGGTGAATATCACGGGCCAGATAAAGGTATTTTGATCGGATGCACCAAGGAAGAGCAAGAAATCCTTATGAAGTGGGCCGGTTCGAGGGGATGGGGCCCCTATTGCAAGTTGCCCAACAAAAGGGGCCTTGGAAGATTTTTTAAGAAGTTGCTTTTGGAAAAGGCTGCCCAAGAGGGTTTTATCCCTGAACCTTTTGTCCCGGAAGCGAAGGGAGGCTGGAGGCCTGAATCCAGGTTGAAGGCTAAAGCCAAATCCGAAGCTGGCGCTCGATGACGACGACAGCCCGGCAGAGGCGGAGGGTCCAAACCAAAATTCCTAAGTCTTTAGGCCTTTTTGGTGGCTTGGATTGGAAGGAGTACCTGCTGAGCCTTGGGACGGAGAAGTCGCTTTCGAAGACGCTGACCTTAGAGGCCATTTTGGACAACTACCATTCGGAACTGAAGAAGGACCCGGTTCTGATGGCGAAAGCGGAAGAGGTCTTAAATGTCATGAAACAAGGCTATTCGTTGAAGAAAAACTTCGTAAAAGGCCCGTTTCAGTTGAGCCTTCACGGAGGGTTCGAGGGATTGATGGCCCTGGCGAAGGAGAAGGAGGCCCAGGGCTTTCGCGTGGAGATCGTGATGGTGCCGGCGGCGGACTTGGGGATGGGACGATGAGCGCGGCGGCGGACCTGCTGGAATTGATGAAAACTGCTGAAAAACGTAGGGAGCTGTGGACTGGGACACCCACCGGTCAAACACACCCTGGTTTTCTGAGTCCTGCGGTGCCTTTGCCCAAGCTGACCAGGCAATGGGTTATGGGCCGCAAGGCGCGGAAGGTGTTCGTGAAGGCGTGGAACGAGTGGTGCGAAAGGCCCGTGCTTTATGGCGAATGGGAGGGGGATAGGGCGCGGGTGATAGATGCGTCGGCGGACCTGCGGGGAAAGGAAAAGGCGTGATTCAAAGAGCAACTATTAGCCCGGATGGTCTTTATCGCTATCAGCTTGAACGGTGGTGGGGTGATTCGGGCGCGGGGGCGCTTGTGTTTTTGATGCTGAATCCCTCGACGGCAGACGCTGAAAAGGACGATCCGACAATCCGCCGGTGCATAGGGTTTGCGAAGCGTGAGGGCAGAGACGGGATCATAGTGATCAACATTTTCGCTTATCGGACATCGGACCCCAAGAAACTGCGGGAAGCCTTTGAAAATGGCATCGACGTTATAGGGCCGGACAACAAGAAGCACGTGATGAAAACGGCCATGGAATACGGGGAAGTGGTGTGCGCATGGGGATCGTCGCCTATTGCCGAAGACATGGAATGGTTCTCGGTGCGGGACCTGTGGGCTTGTGGGGTGAAAACCTATGACTTGGGGCGAACGAAGGCGGGGCCGCCCCGGCATCCCCTTTATGTCCGGGCGGACCAGCCGTTGCTGGAATACGCACCAAGACCTTGAATACGAACCGGCCCTAGGGCCAACGAGGGGCACCCGGTAGAGGCGGTGGGTGCGACAGCGAATCAAGGAGGTGTGATTTGGAAAGGTTTATCCAGCTTTTTTTAATAGGTCTGTTTCGTGGGTTGATGAACTTAGCACTGTCTCTCGTCACTGGCACGGGATTGCGGTTGCTGTGGCCCGTGGTGGCCCCTCTATTTCATCTTGAACCCATCTCATGGTTTCAGGCTGTTGTCCTGACCTTTTTGGTCCAAATGCTTTTTAAGGCGGAAACAAAAAATGACTGATTTCAAAGGCCCCCTGGGCATTCGGCCCACCAAAGAGACCAAGACCATTGGGAAGCGCAAGAAGGATCGGCCGGCTACGGACCTGCGGCGCTTCAAGAAGCCCCTGAAGCATTCGAGCCCCAACACCCGAAAAGGGGCCTTGGAGAGGTTCTTCCAGCGGTATTCGAAGCCCCTCTTGGCGCTGGTCTACGAGAAGGCCTTGGGGGTCCCGGCGGCCGTGTGGCTACGTTCGGGCAATTACGAGCCGGACCACATCCTGCGGCGCGACGGGGTGACGAATGGCATCCCCAACATGGTGAGCCTGCGAAACCTACAGTTTTTGACCCATGAAGTACACGCTTTAAAGACCGCCGGCAGAATTGTTGTTGAACCAATAGTGCGGCCTTTGGTCGTTATGGTTGGAGTGGAAGAGGTCATGACCCGCATCGAAGCGGCCTGCCCTGCCCCGTTCACCCTTCAAGAACTGGCGGATGCCTACAAGGCCGAGCGGAAGCGGTTGGAGATCGAGCTTGCGGCGAAGACGGCGAAATGATTTACGGGGACGTTTGTAGCGGGATTTCGGCCCCGTCCGTGGGCTGGGCTGGGCTGGGCTGGGCAGCTGCGTGGTATTCAGAGGTCGAGGCCTTTCCCTCGGCGGTTCTGGCCCACCACTACCCGAAGACCCCAAACCTTGGGGATATGACGAAGATCCATGAGCGGAAGGAATTTCAGGATGGACCAATTGACCTTCTTGTCGGGGGAACGCCCTGCCAAAGCTTCAGCGTCGCAGGCCTTCGAAAAGGACTGGCTGACCCTCGCGGTAACCTGGCCCTCCACTTTCTTAAAATTCTTGACCTCAAACGCCCCCGCTGGGTGGTTTGGGAGAACGTCCCCGGCGTCCTTTCGTCTACCAGCATCGATGCCGGTATCCAATCCCGAGACTTTGGAACCTTCCTTGCCGGCCTTCGGGAATGCGGGTATGGGTTCGCCTACCGAGTTCTTGACGCTCAATATTTCGGAGTACCCCAGCGACGCCGTCGTGTGTTCGTTGTCGGACATCTTGGAGACTGGCGACCTGCCACAGCGGTACTTTTTGAGCGCCAAAGCCTGTCGGGGGATCCTGCGCCGGGCCGAAAAGCGGGGGAAGGATTTGCCACCGATGTTAGCCCGAGCATTGGAGCAAGTGGCCGTGGATTTGAAAGAGCCGGCGAAACCCGAGGCCAAGACCCTGTGATCGCTCATCCTTTGGCCAGCAAACACATGAGGCACACGCCGGACACCGACACGCTTATTGCCGGAACGCTGAACTGCACTGGAAAGGTGGCTGGAAGCGTGACCCAACAGGATGCCGAGGCTGGGATGTTGGTGACCCATTCTTTGAGGGGTGAGGGTTTTGATGCCAGTGAGGATGGAACGGGGCGCGGAACGCCATTGGTATTTCAGCACAAACAAGGTGGCGAAACCCAGTTGGGCATGAGCAAACCGGGCTGTCCGCCTATCCGTGCGGGTCATCAACCAGCGGTCGTTTATGAAAATCACGCTCAAGACAGTCGTGCGAAGGAGGTTCAGGTGGGACCTTCGTTGACTGCCAAGGCTGGAACTGGCGGTGGGAATCTGCCTTTGGTTTTCAAGAATCGCGAAGGGAAAGAAGGCGGGGGCAAAGGACCATTGGTGAGCGAGGACAAAGCTTTTACCGTGGCCACGCACCAAGACCAAGACCTGTTCCATAACCAGGCAGTTCGTCGCCTAACGCCCCGGGAATGCGAAAGGCTTCAGGGTTTCCCTGACGATTACACGCTGATCCCTTGGCGGAAGGGCATGGCCACGGATGGTCCGCGGTACAAGGCCTTGGGCAACAGCATGGCGGTGCCGGTTTTGCGGTGGATCGGCCAGAGGATCCAGATGGTGGAGGATTTTAAGAAATGAGCTTTTTCGAAGTTCTCGAAGGCGATTGCCGAGACCTATTGCCGATGCTGCCATCGGACCATGTCCAATGCGTCGTCACCAGCCCACCCTATTGGGGCCTGCGGAAGTATGGGGAAGACCCCCGGGAACTGGGAAGCGAGAAGACCTTTCAGGAATACCTGGAGAACATGACCGCCGTTTTCGAGGAAGTGAGGCGTGTTTTAAGGCCTGATGGGACCCTGTGGCTGAACATGGGCGATAGCTATAGCACGGGCGGAAACGGTGGCGGGGAAGGGCTTCAACGGACCAATCGAGGGTCTTTGATCGGCCGCCGGAAAAGGATCGAGGGAATCAAACACAAGGACCTTATCGGCCAACCCTGGGCCCTGGCCTTTGCCCTGCGGGCGGCCGGGTGGTATCTGCGCCAGGACATCATCTGGGCCAAGCCCAATCCCATGCCCGAAAGCGTGACCGATCGACCTACCCGAGCCCACGAATACCTGTTCTTGATGAGCAAATCGAAAAGCTATTTCTACGACGCTGAGGCGATAGCGGAACCCCAAATGGAATACGAGCGGCGCCGGCGGCTTTTGGCATCCAAAGAGGCAACCGAAAGAAAATATGAAATCAAAAGAAATGATTCTTCACACGGCCAAAACGCCCCGGGCGAAAACGGTGTGGCCCGTAGCGCGATGGCTCGGAAAAGGTTGGCGGAAAAAGGGAAGAGAAATTCGAGATCGGTTTGGCAGATAACTAACGGTCATTTTGCTGAAGCCCACTACGCCACCTTCCCGCCTGCGCTTGTCCTGCCCTGCATCCTGGCCGGCAGCCGCCCGGGTGACCTGGTGATGGACTCCTTCAGTGGTGCCGGGACCGTGGGGAAGGTCTGTCTGGAGCGCGGCCGCCAATATCTGGGCATCGAGCTTTACGCCAAGAACCATGAGATCACCGAAAGGCGGGTGGCCAAGACCCAGCCCGGATTGGCCCTGGCATGAAGAACCTCGTCCTGGTCCTGGCCGGTGTTGGGGTGATCGCCCTGGCTGGTTGGGAGCTTTACCGCTTCTTCGATTGGGCGTTGGACGGGTTGGAATCTTTGTGGGTCTGGGGGAACTGGTGAGCGGTAAAACCAACATCGAATGGGCGGAAAAGGTCTGGAACCCGACCATCGGATGCACCCGGGTAAGCCCTGGCTGCGCCCACTGCTACGCCTTTGACGTTCACGATAAACGCCACAAGGGCTACAAGGATGCACTGGCCAGAGGCGAGAAGCCGAAACTGCCCCCGCAATACGCCAAGCCCTTCAAGGATTTCCAGTTCTTCGGCGGCCGGCTTCAAGACCCGATGCACTGGCGGAAACCCGCCCGGATATTCGTTAATTCGATGAGCGACGTTTTTCACGAACGCATGACCATTGAGTTCTGGAGCGCCATGGTCACCACGATGACCCTTTGCCCCCAGCACCAGTTCTTGATCCTGACCAAGCGGGCCGACCGGATGATGGACTTTTGCCAGCAGGCGCCCCCGCCACCGAACGCATGGATGGGGGTGACGGTGGAGAACCAGAAGGCCGCGGACGAGCGGATTCCCTACCTCTTGAAGACCCCGGCGGCCGTGCGGTGGCTGAGCGTTGAACCGATGCTGGAACGGATCAAGGTGGACTTTGGGGACAAGGCCGATGCGGGGGTCTTGATCAAGTGGGTGGTCTGCGGGGGCGAGAGCGGCCCTAAATCCAGGTCCTTCAACATCGAGTGGGCCCGAGACCTTCGGGACCAGTGCCAGGCGGCCGGGTCGGCTTTCTTCATGAAGCAGTTAGGGGCCAAACCCATGGAAGACGTGGGCGCACCAGAGTTTGGTTTCAACGGGTTTGCTGGGTTGCAGTTGGAAGACCGCAAGGGCGGGAAAATGGACGAATGGCCCGAAGACCTGCGGATAAGGGAGTATCCCCAATGATTTCTCAACGAAAACAGAAATTGAGGATGGCCTTGCGGCCTTGGTGGCCAACCAAGTTGGAGTGGCGGAAGATCCGGTCGATCATGCGGGGTCTGGTTTATAAAAACCCTGGCGCTGGATATTACGAAATCAAATTGAAGACCCTGAAAAGACTGGGAGAACTAAATTGACCACGAAAACAGCCGCGAAAGAACGCCCCTTGCTGTATTCGGGCCCCATGGTGAAGGCCACCCTTCGCGTGGAAAACCCTAAGACCCAGACCCGTCGCCTGCGCGGCTTAGATGAGATCAACGCGGCCCCCGACTATTGGAAATTTCTCCAGTTCGTTTTCAACAAAAAGAACGAAATGTGCGCTGTTTTTGTGGGAAAGAAGGGGGAAGACAAGATAGTGAAATGCCCATATGGCCAACCCGGGGATCGACTGTGGGTGCGGGAAACCTTCACTTTGGAAAACGGCGGGAACGAATACACCCTTGAAGTCCCGAAGGATGGGACGCCTTTCCATACGATCAAGTTATCGGACGGGGAAGGTGGCGACTACGACGCCATCGAAGTGCCCCATTACCGGGCGACTGAACCGGACGCCGCGATCTATCCGTGGGCCTGTATGGACGGGGACTGTGGCCACGAAAACGAGGACGACTGCCACCGGACCAGGTGGACGCCCGCCATCCACATGCCCCGCTGGGCCAGCCGTATCGACCTGGAGATTGTGAAGGTTCGGGTGGAGCGGTTGCAGGATATCAGTGAGGCGGACGCCAAGGCGGAAGGGGCAGAAAACGCCATCGAACCCATGGAAGGCGATTTTGTTGATCCCCCTGTCGTTCGGGGGCATCGAATTGGGTTCAAATTGCTTTGGAAATCCATCAATGGGGACGCGAGTTGGAAGGCGAACCCCTGGGTCTGGGTGTTGGAGTTCAAGAGGATCCGGCCCTGACGTTGGTGGGCCGATAACTGAGAAGCGGGTGCCCAATAGGGCCAAGAGGGGAGCGGGGAGATGAGCGCAGAAACCAAATCGTTGGTCGTGATGGAAGATTCGCCTGAAGCAGCCAGCTATCGGACGGATATTAGGGGCTGGGTAAGCCGGACCGGTCTTTATTGCGGGGACGGTCCAGATTCAGAACGCTGTGCCCGCTACGATGGAAGCACCCATAAAAAGTGTGAGAAATGCAGTGCTGTTATCTCTAGAAATTCATGGTGTTCGGCTTGCCATGACAAGGCTGACAAAGAAGCCTATCTTAAAATGCCCAAGAAAAAATGGGATGGGGTTGGCGGTCTGTGTGTGGACGGGGACCGCTACTTTTGGAGCATTGAAGAGGCCGAGGATTACGCCGAGGAACTGGGGATAAAGTTCGAGGACCTTCCGCTGGTGATTTGCGAACCGCAATACGCCCCAGAAATAGACCCCGATGAACTTTTTTTGGACCTATTGCCCGAAGACCAAGGGCTTCATGAGGTATATCCCGAACTCTACCAGGCCATCGAAAAGGTGAACGAGCTTATCCGGCTCAAGAAAAAACCACTTTCGTGGTGGGCTGGAAAGTTCAGGTTTGATTTTGGAGACCGTCCATGAGGGAGGGAAACGTGGCTAAGGGGGAGAGCGGATGGCTTGGTATACAACGCATTGCGAGGTAAAGGGCTGTGAGCGGGCGAAGATGATCTCGGGCATTCCGACACCGATGGGTCACCTTTGGTTGATGCCTCGCTACCATGGTGCCCGGATGGACCTTTGCCGAGTTCACGCCCTGCAACTTTTGAAGAAAACCATTAAGCGATTGGAGGCCCAGCGTGGCTAGAGGGGATAAGGGGAAGGTGGACGAGAGCAAGTGCAACCACCCTGAGCGCCGGACGCTTCCGGTCCCCTGGTATAAGACCAAAAAGTATTGCCTCAAATGCCACAAGTTCGTTTTGAAAAGGAGCGCCAATTGAGCGGCGAAATGTGCGAGCCGGGGAAAGAAAATTTAGTGAAGTGCGACCCACCGACCGGGAAGATTGAGGGCGTCTTTGCATCTAAGCCCATGAGCGAACCCAGGCTGGAGCCGTTTGACGTTTCCCACATCATTGGGACCGATTCACTCAAGAAGCCGTACCAAGTGTTCCCGCCGCCGGAAGGCCATACCTGTTTCACGGTCTCGGGGCCGAACTGGGACAGCGCTCATTCCACAGCCGAAGAAGCGGCAGGAAAGATACTGGGGCTCAATATCGCCTACGCCGAAGGCCTAAAAGCTCGCCCCTCAATCCCAGGGGACGGGCGATGGGAAAAGCTGAAGAACTTTCTTGAAAGCATTCGAGTTTCAGGCGAATACACGCCACCCGGAAGAGCCAGATTAAGGCTTGCGGTGATTAACAATATCCTCAAGAAGATGGCTGAACTCGAAGCCCTCACCCAACCTGGGCCGAGCGGGGAAAGGGACCGAAAGATTTTCGAGGCCGGATACGATGCGTTTTGCACCAAGCACTACACTTTAGACCAAGCATGGGAAGCGTTCAAAGCCGACCAAGGGGAGCAGAAATGATATTCAAAATCGGTCCAGTTGAAAAACTTCCGCAACAAGTGGACTATCGCTGGTCCTTCATGATTTGGATTGGTTGGTTCACCATCTGGTTTCATCGTGCGGACCGTTGGAAGATACGAACCATCAACAACACATGGAACGTATGGTGGCACGAATGGGCGTGGTTCAGTGTGCGTTGGATGCCAATGAAAACGGTTAGGAGTGACCGATGAGCCAGACGAACGAACAGAGGTATCGGGAAGCGTTGGAGATGGCCAAAGAGGCGCTACGGCGGATGGCTTTTGACTTGGTCCACGAATGTCAACAACCCGATGGCTATTGGAAAAAGTGTGACTGTTACTGGCGATTTGCAAAAAAGAAACTGGCCGAATTGGAAGCCCTATCCGAACCCACCGCCACTATCACGGAGCTTGAGCGTTTTCCTTTTATTTGCCACGCCCCGTCATGGAGCTTGAAGTATTGCCGTCACGATGAATGTTCGCAATATCCAAGGCCACCCATCACGGCTTGCCCTGCGTGTGAGAACTGCGGGAGAACGGAACAAGAACACCTGAGCGAGAATGTGTGCCCGGGCGTTACAAGGCCGCTGTCATATTTTCGTGCGCCCCAACCCGCCAAGAGCGCCGAGGGCGAGAGGTGCCAGCGTTGCGGTTCATTCGAGAAAGACGCAATCCACCACGACAACGGGTCTAGAGACCTCGAAAACTGGCACTTTTTTGTAGCCCCAGGGCCAGCGCCAGAGGGGAAGGTTTGGAAGGATAGCGATAGAGTGGGAGACCAAGCAAACGGTGGAGTTTACTTTGAGGATTTATACCCAGAAGTCCAAGCGGTCCTCAATAACCACACTACACACAAAGCGTGAATAAGCCATACCCAATTATGGGTGGCAACAAGGAGGAATTATGAAGTTCATTGTGAGCTGGACTTCCGTGGGCCAGTCGGTTGTAGAAGCCGAGGGGCCAAAGGAAGCGGAAGAGATTTTCAAGGCCAATCGGGATCAGATTATCAAGGACGGCAATGATGAGCGCCACCTTGAGTTGTTTATCCACAAGGCCTAGGTCTAAGGCGTGGTCCCGGCCATACGGGGCTTGCTTTTGATTGTAACTAATGAGCGTCACGGTTGACGGGGGTCACAGAAATCATGCGGTCGGCCCGGGCATTCCCGGACAGGATACTGAGCTTGGTGAGAAACCAAGATGACCCCCGTGAGCCGTGACAAAGGAGGACGAATGGAAGTGCCAACTTCAACCGAGGGTTCCAACACCTATGTTTGGAATGTTGAATTTCACCAGCTTCGGTTGAATTTTCAAGAGGCTAGGGATTTGTGCGTAAAGCTGATGAAGTGGCTTATTGAGCATGGCGAACTTTAGTAATTGGGAAACTTGAGGAAATGAAGCGGTGATCATCCAACTAAACCCACCGGTCTACCTTGAAACCACGAAAGGATCCGGTTGGGCGCACATCTACATCTGGCCCGGCCTGGAAACCTCGGCCATTTGGGTGGTTTTCCTGGACAACGGCGAGATCTGGCACGTGCCGAACGAACAGGTGAGGGCTTGTAAGAACTTCACGGCCGAGAGGGAAGCGCCTCAAAAGCCTTGAAGGGCCGTACACCGTGGGGACGGTGATTTCAAAGAGTGGGGGGATCAATGGAGCCGACGGATAGGCCGAAGAAAAAGTATAAATACCGCCGGAAATTCGCGGAAAGGGTCGTTGGGCGGCGACGTTGCCCGGCTTTGGAAGCCATGCGCGAGGCCTGCCGCAGCCAGGGCGTCATCCTGACGAGCCAGGATGAAATCCTGATCCTGTCCCAGTCGCAAGGGTCGATGGGGCAATTGAACCCCAATATCTAGGGCCCCTGAATTTGGGGGATTGAACATTTCAAGCAACGGGAATCAGATTAAGACATGGCAAATCGTACAAAGTTTACGCCAAAGGCCAAGGAAAAGTTCCTGCAGTGCCTCCAGAACGGTGACACGATCGTGCAAGCCGCCGAAAAGGCCGGTGTTTCGCGCCAGACGCCCTATGACCACATGAAGGCCGACGCCAAGTTCGCCGAACAGGTGGCCATGTCCAACGAGATCGGCGCGGAAGCCCATCTTTTGCCGGTGGCCATCAATCGGGCCCGGGACGGATGGGAAGAGCCCGTTTTCTACGAGGGCGCGGAGGTCGGGACCATCCGGCGTTTCGACAATAATTTGCTGTGGAAATTGATCCAGGCCAAGAGCAAGCGGTATCGGATCCCGACCGAATCCAAGGACCTCGGGGCCCAACTGATCGACCTGGCCGAGGAATTGAAGGCCGGCAGGCAGAGGGCGGGGATCGCGTGAACGAACCCATGAATTTCTGTCCCTTATGCCAGGAAGAACTTCAAGGCGGTCTTTGCCCATCCTGCCATTACATGATCCCCGACGACACCCCCGAAGAGAACCTGGAGATCACGGTCCTAGTCTCGAAGAAGGTCTTTGAGAAGGCCCTGGAAAACCCGGCCCTTTGGCAGCATTTGTGGCGAGAAACGATCTTCAACCGCTTCTTGTCGGCGTCCCTGGACCTCAAGGCCTACGTGGCCAACGGGTTCAAACCCATCGAGAACGCGGATGAAAAGCGCACAGCCAAGGCCAAGATCGACAAGCTCGAAGCGGCCCTGCCCCGGTTGGTCTTGCCCAAAAGCAAGAAGATCCTGCATCCGTACAACTGAGCCGACGCCCAAGCCCGCCTGACGCCAACCCCCGGTAACGGGGCCCGCCCACGGCCACCTTGGAACCTGACTTTCGGGGTTCCAATTGATCTCCCTCGCCGACCAAAAAGCCGTTGCCCAAGACCTGGCCCGGTTCAAATACAAGCCCTACCAGTTCGTCATGTGGGCCTTCCCCTGGGGCCGCAAGGGCACCCACCTCGAGCATAAACAACCCTATCGCTGGCAATTGGACAGCCTCAAGGCGATGGAAAAGCGCATCGAACATTGGGGGCCCCGGACCCAATACATGCTCGACCGCGAGGCGGACATCGCCGGGAACGGCAACGGAAAGTCGGCCAAGTCGGTCTTCAAGCTCTTGTGGGCCTTCACTACCTGCGAACTCACCCGCGGGTTCGTGACCTCGGGGACCGCCGACCAGCTGGCCACCAAGTTCTGGCCCGAAATGAGCAAGTGGTATTCCCTCTTCATCGCCCGCCATTTCTTCACCCTGACCGCCACGGCCCTTTTCCCCGTCAACCCGCAATACAAGCTCGAATGGCGCGTGGACATGCAGCCCTGGAGCCTCAACCATCCCGAATCCGGGGCCGGGATGCACAACGAAGGACGCCGGATCATCAAGATCTTCGAGGAATCCAGCCAGATTCCCGACCCCGTCTGGCAGACCGCCGAGGGCTCGAACACCGACACCTTCACCGAGATCATCCACCACGTGAACGGGAACGGGACCCGGAACAACGGTTGGTTCGCCGAGATCACTTTCGGGTCCAAGGCCATGAACTGGGTCCACAACTCGGTCGATTGCCGGACGGTCGAGAACGCCAACAAGCAACTGCACGATGAATGGATCAAGGAATATGGTCTGGACAGCGACTTTTGCCGGACCCATATCCTGGGCCTTTTGCCACGTTCCTCGGCTTTGCAGTTCATCCCCGCCGAATTCCT
Source organism: bacterium (assembly GCA_035549195.1). Lineage (NCBI taxonomy): Bacteria > bacterium. The sequence goes on along the minus strand of DASZRK010000020.1, from coordinate 36,304 downwards.
GGAGGAAGCTGAATGCCGGGAAGTGACCTGGCGGCCGGACGATCCTCTGGTGATGGCCTGCGACCCCGCTTTCGGGGGCGAGGACGATTGCGTCATCCGGTTCCGGTTGGGCTCGGACATGCGCACATTTCCGACCATCCGCATCCCCGGCTCCGAAGTCCGAGACAACGCAGTGTTGGAAGGCAAGATCCACGATATCTTCGCCAACCCCCGCAATTACGGCCTTCCGCGCAAGCCCGACATCCTCATCATCGACGCCTCGGGCGCCGGCGGGCCGGTCTTCAACAACCTGAAACGAACAGGCATCAAGGTGCTGCCCTTCGTGGGGGCGGTGACCAGCACCGACAAGGAAGGCCCCAATGGGGAGCGGCTTTACCGCAATATGCGGGCCTATTCCTGGGCCCGCCTGCGGGATGCCCTGCGGCTCCACGCGGCCGTGGACGACGACAAATACCTGCGCCGGGACATCACCAACCAGGAGGCCACCCTGGACGAACACGACAAGGTGATGCTGGTCAAGAAGTCCACGATGAAGAGCATGAACCTGCCTAGCCCCAACGACGGGGACGCGGCCGCCATGCTTTGGGCCTTCCACATCGAACCCCTGAAACAACCCAAGAACGTCTGGGAAAAGGCCGCCCGCAATAACCGGCAGGCAAAGCCCTACAGCCTCAAGGACCGCCTGTCCCGTGCCCGCGGCCGGTGAAGATATGCGATTTTGGGGATTGAACATCCAAGGCCTCTTGAATAATTTGAATTCATGGGATTCACCGACGCATTGAAGATGGGTGTGGATGGGCTCGGTTCCGTCATCGGCGGGATCCAGACCGCTGACGCCGCCGGGGATCTGGAGAAGAAACAAAAGGCCGCAGCCGCCAAGGCCCTGAAGGATGCCCAGGATTTCATGACCCGTCAAAAGGCTGAGCGCGACAACGCAGCCCAACTTTCGACCGCGTTCAACCAGCTGACTTCCTGGCAAGCCCAGAAGGGCGGCTCGATCTACACCACGAAAATGGGGTTGGCCGGTTGAGCCTCCCGACCCAGATCCTGCACGTGACGCTTTTGAGGCTTCTCCGGGGGGCTTGCGCCGCCTGGGAAAAATGGTTGATCGCCGAAGGTGTTTCGACCGACCTGATACGCAGTGGAGGCAAGTAGCACCTACTTCACCAAGCCCGCCTGACGCCAACCCCCGGTAACGGGGCCCGCCCACGGCCACCTTGGAACCTGACAAAAAAGGTTCCCGATGGCCGTTCCCCAACCTCCTTTTCCAGCCTACCAGGACGACGCGAAGATCTTCGTCAACCTGCTGACCCTCCGCAACGCGGTGGATCCGTGGGCCCGCGAGATCAACGACAACCTGCTCGTCCACCGCCTGCGCTGGTTGCTCCAGGCCAACCAGACCACCACCGCCGTCGATAATTTCTCCCACGACTTCAACGACAACATCTTCGATTCCACCACGGTCCTGGCCCTCCGCACGGCCATCGCCGGGTTCCTTTCGGGCTGCACGTCGCCCGCCTCCCCCTGGGTCATCCTGGGCGTGGACGAGGAACAACTGGCGGTCCGCTCGGCCGTCAAGGCCTTCCTGGACTACGCCAACAAGCGGCTCCTGACCGCCTTCGACCGGTCCAACTTCTACACCGAGATGGCCAGCCATTTCGCGGACCTGCTTTGCCTGCCTTCGGCCGTGACCCTCATCGAACAAGACCCCGTTTTCAAGGTGCGCTACAACACGCTGTCCTGGGGTACCTACGTCCTGGACATCGACGAGAACGGGGATGTGAACACCATCGGGCGGGAAGAGCAGTTCAAGGTCCGCCAATTGGTCCCCAAGTTCTGCAAGCTCACGGACGACGGGCAATACGACCTTTCCAACCTTTCCACCGAGGTGGCCGATTGGTGGAAGAGCGGCCTGACCGAGAACATGGAACGGTGGGTCGTCGTCCGCCATGTCATCCGGCCCAACCCCAACTTCACGCCCGACAAACCCCAGGCCAAGTACAAACGCTGGCTGAGCCGTTATTTCGAGAAGACGACCGGCGAACTGACCGGCAAATACCTGCGGGAAAGCGGCTACGACTGGTTCCCCGCCTTCGTTTCCCGCTGGTCCAAGCGCAGCCAGGAAGTCTACGCCAACGAATGCCCGGGCCTGCAGGTCTTGGCCGACATCAAGCAGCTCTACAAAACGACCGAGGACCTGAACCACGGGACCGACCTGGTCCTGGACCCTCCCTTGACCGGGCCGGATGCCTTCAACGACGAGATCATCCAGAAGGGCCCAGGCGGGTTCACCGCCGACAACTCGACCGACCCCAAGGCGGGCCTGCGCCCCCTCTTCGAGATCGCCCACGACCTCAAGTGGGTCTCGGAGAACAAGCGGGACCTGCGGAACATCGTGGAACGCGGGTTCTTCACGGACCTGTTCCTGGCCATTTCCCGCCTACGCGATTCGGTGACCGGCCAGGTCTCGGCCACCGAAGTGGACGCCCTGCGCGACGAGAAGATGGTCGAACTGGGCCCTGTGACCCAGATGGTCTTCCGGGCCCTGCGCCACTGCATCGACGTGACCTTCACCATCCTCAACGAGGCCGGCGAGATGCCCCCGCCCCCCGCCGAACTGGTCGGCCGCGACCTCCCGCCCGAATTCATTTCGCCTTTCGCCCGCGCCCAGAAGGTGGCCCTGCTGGGCCTCGTCGACAAGCTCCTGGCCTACGGCGAAAAGATGGTCCAGATGGGCGACCAAACGCCCTTGGTCAAGATCGACTTCGGCGCGGTCCTCGACCAGATCGGCAAGATCCTCAACCTGCCCGCCGGCTTCCTTCGGCCCGAGGACGTGGTGGCCCAGATGAGGGCCGCTTCCCAAAAGGCCGCCGCCGACCAGCACCAGGCCGAACTGATGCAACAGGCCTCCCAGACCGCCAAGAACCTCGGCCAGACCCCGACCGACGGGAACAACCTCGTCACCCAACTTTTGAAGATGGCGCAGGCGGGCAACCTGGCCCCGGCGGCCTGACGTGAACCCGGAACGCCGGTCCGAGAGGCAAGCGAAGTCGGCCGAGCAGACCGAGAAGGAACTGGCTTGGAAGCGCCAGATCATCGACCGCCAGACGAAGGACATGGTCCACCTGGTGCGGGACAAGGCCTTCCTGCGGTTCATCGGGCGGTGGACGAAGGAATGCGGGGTCCACACGGCCATCGAGAGCAACGAAAGCAACGACGCCCGCTTCCGCGAAGGGATGCGGAGGGTGGGCGAAAGGATGCTGGCCGAGGTCAAGGCGATCGACTTCGAGGCCGGTGTGGAGGCTGAACGGCTGATGTTCCGCGACGAACAGATGCGTCGCAGGCTCATCGACAAGGGCGAGAAGGTGAACCTCGCTTTGTATTTCGAGGAAAAACAGTAAAGGGGAGATCCATGGACGACAGCAAGCAGGGCGCGCAAGGCGGGGAGCCGACCCCCGGTCAAGGCGGCCCGGAAGCGGCCGGTGCGGAGATGCAAAAGACCCTCGAATCCGTCCTGGGTCTGGTGGGCAAGTTCGAGGACCCGAAGTTCGCCCTGGACGACAAGTCCCGGGAAGAACTGGTCGCGGGCCTGAAGGGCTACCAAACCAAACGCTCCGAGATCGAGGCCGCGCAAGCCGAGGCGAAGAAAAAGCAGGAAGAGGCCTCCAAGAACTGGAAGGCCCCCGACTACGCCAAGGTCAAGTTGCCCGATGGGTCGAAGGTCCCCGAGGACCACGTCGCGGGGCTCCAAAAACTGGCGGCCGAATTGAAGTGGGACGAATCCACTTACAAGACGGTGCTGGAGCGGGACCACGCCACGGTCGAAGCCTACCTGGGCAAGGTGGCCAACGACTTCAAGAAATACAACGAGGATTCGATCAACACCCTCAAGAAGGACTGGGGCGACAAGTTCCAGGAGAACACCACCAAGGCCCACAAGGTCACGGAGTTCTTCGAGAAACAGTTGCCCGGCGTGAAGGCGGAGATCGACCGGTTGGGCCTCTCCAACTCGGTCACGGCCAACAAGCTCTTCGTCATGCTCCACGACGCGCTGGAGATGGGGTCCGACAAGTTCGAGTTCAACGGGAACCAGGGCGCAGGGGACAAGACCCCCCTGAACCGCTCCGAGGCCGAAAAGGCCCAAGCCCTGATGAAGGTCTGAGAACCAGCCCGCAAGGGCAGAAAGAAGGATGAATGACTACTGCCGCTCAAAACAACGAGATGCACACGCTCCTGGATTGGAACCTGAAGCGCAATCCGGAGGGCGGAGAACTGGTCATCGCCGAACTGATGCACCAGAACAACCAATTCACCCAGATCGTGCCGTTCCGCGAGGCCAACGACGGCGTGGGCCACAAGGTGGGCGTCCGCACCAGCCTGCCCCAGGCGCACCTGAGCGCCTACGGTTTGCGGCATAAGGCCAGCCATTCGACCACCGCGGTCATCACCGAGCCGACGGCTTTCGCCGTGACCTGGGCCAAGGTGAACGCCGACCTGGCCGAATTGAACGGCGGCGACCCGGCCATCCTGTCCGAGGCGGCTCCCCACGCGGAAGCCCTCGCCCAGCTGGTCGAGAACGCCATGGTCAACGGGGACCACGTCACTGATCCGCTGGAACCGGTTGGCCTGGCCATCCGCCATTCCTCGCTTTCGGGCGAGGCGGGCAAGGTGACCATCGACGGGGGTGGGACCACCAACCTCCAATCGATCTACCTGGTCGGCATGGGCCCGGGCGCCGTTTACGGCATCTTCCCCAAGGGCTCCAAGACCGCCGGGATCCAGAGCGATTACATCGGGAAGGTCTCCGACCAGAACGATGACGGCGAATTGCTGGTCCACAAGTGGCGCTGGTCCCAGAAGTTCGGCTTGGCCGAAGAGGACCACCGTTTCACCCAGCGCATCGCCAACATCTCGTTGTCGGACCTGGAAGCCGGGACCGGCACGACCAAGAACCTCATCTACCTGATGAAGAAGGCCCGGGCCCGCGTCCAGAGCCGTTTCCGCATCAAGGTGGGGCCGCAAGGCATCAACCACTACTGGTTGATGAGTTCCAAGATGTTCGAGTACCTGCTGCATCAGATCGACTCGGCGGTTTCGCAAGGGTCGGGCATCCGGTACGAGAACGTGGACAACGGGTTCCTGAAGAACGTGACGATGCCCACCTTCATGGGCGTTCCGATCATCTTCTCCGAACAGATCCTGGACGGCACCGAAGAGCTGGTGTCGTAACCAACCCCCAACCCGCCCCCGGGCGACCGGGGGCTTCTTACCCTCTCATGAAAGCCCTGTAAGGGCGGAAAGAAGGATGAATGGAAGACCGCAATCTTTACTTCACGGACATGGACGGCGAGAACGTCTATTCCGGATCGGATTCGGGGGTGCTTTGCTCCCAGTCGATCGACCTGGCCACGGCCCGCAACATCGGGGTCGGAAGCCACAAGGTGTTCTGCGTGGTCGAGGTGACCGACGCTTTGGTCGGCGCCAACGACAGCCTGGACATCGATTTCGTGACGGCGGACAACGCCGCCCTGACATCGAGCTTGGTCGTCATCAAGCAGACGGCCATCCAGTTCGCGGCCGCCGCGGCGGAAGGCACCCGGGATTATTTCGAGGTCCCGGAATCCTTCAACTACAAGGAGTTCATCGGGATCCGGGTCTATGCCCGCGGTTCCGGAGCCCCTTCGGCGGGCGCCATCCGGGCGCGGTTGAGCCTGGAGCCGGGTGTTCGCCACCTCTACACCAGCGCCAGCACGCTGGGATAAGGGGAACGCTTTTCGGCCCCGGCATCCCGCCGGGGCCGCTTCTTTTGGCTGGTAACCATTGAACGTTCACGGAGGAAAGCATGCCGATCAAAGTTAGGGCGCTGAAGGAAGGCCGCTATAAGCGCAAGCGGCGGGTGGCCGGTTCGGTCTTCACGATCGACGACGAATCCCATTTCTCGGGCGTCGGGCAGAAGCACAAGACGAAGGAGGGCGGCCACATCGTTTTCGACGGTTGGATGGAGAAGGTGGACGACGACACTCCCGAAGGCGATCCGTTCGAGGAAGGTTCCCCGGACATGGCCGAGCCCGTCGATAAGGGGAGCGGCACGGCGACCGAGGCCATCGACAAGGCCAACGCCAAGCGGGACAAGAAGGCGGCCCAGAAAAAGGCGGCGGAGAACGGCGGGGATGCCCCGACCGGGCCCAAACCGCCCAAGCGCAAGGGGGCCGAAGCCTAGCCGACGCGGGGTATATCAGCGGTCAGATAGCCTGACTCATTATCAGGAGGCCGTGGGTTCGAATCCCACCCCCGCAACCAACAGGAAAGGAGGGATGGATCATGGGTGTTTTTTCGACGACGACCGATATCGCCAACCTGGCGCTTGGGTTCCTCAACCAAAAGCCGATCAGCGACTTTTCGGAAAGCGACCCGTCGGACAACAGCCTGACCACCCTCCAATTCTATTACCCCATCGCGCTGGAACAGGTCATCCGCGACGTGAAGATGGAACTGACCAGCAAGTTCGTCCAGCTGGTCAAACTGGTCGATAACCCCACCAAGGAATGGCTTTACGCCTATTACCTGCCTACGGAAGCCGCCAAGTTCAAGCGCATCTTCTCGGGCATCTATCCCGATTCCCTCGAGACCGAAGTGCCCCACCGCAAGGTCCCCGTCAATGCGGGCGCGGCCGTCGATGTGGCCGGCGTGACCCAGGCCGACCCGGCGGTGGTGACCGCCGACGGTCTGGAGGATGGTCAGGTCGTGAAGTTCGCCTCGGTCGGCGGCATGGTCGAACTGAACGGCAACAGCTATATCGTGGACGAGGCCGCGGCCACCACCTGCCAATTGCTGGACCTGGCAACGGGCGAGGCCATTGATTCCACCGACTTTACCGCTTACACGACCGGCGGCACGGTGACGCCACAGGCCCATCAACGCATCCTCACGAACATCGAGGAATGTTGGGTGGAATATTCGATCATCCCCGACCTGTCCCTCTGGCCCGCCGATTTCGGCATCGCGGTGGGCTATAAGTTGGCCATGCTCTCGGGGGTGCGCATCCTGGGGATCGAACACAAGGATTTCGTCGAAGGCCTGAAGGTGGATTACGTCATGGCCAAGAACAACGCCATGGCCAACGGGGCGAACGAAAGTTTCAAGGGCGTCCGGCCCCTGTCCGCCTCCACCTTGTCGCGCATGTCCCGCCGGGGCGTCCGGAGGCCTTCATGCTGACCCAGAGCCAGCGCGATGAAGTGAACGGACTGATCCGAAGCGCCCTCAAGGAATATTTCACTACCCGCAAGTTCCCCGGCCTGCTCCCTTCGGACGCGCCTTCCTCGGGCGTGGAACCCGGGACCGTGGAAGCGGGTGAAGTGGCGGTATTCAAGGACGCCGACGGCCACGGGTTGGAGGGGCGCTCTTTGGTCGTTTCCGAGGATGATGTCACGCTGACCCTCTATTCGGCCCTCGCCGTGGCTTTGAACAGCGGGAACCTGGCGATCGTAGAACCTTTCCCGGACGGCCATGTGGAGATCCGGGTCCCCGCGGGGGCCCGCTCCCTTTTCATCGTGGACGGTACTTATCACGCCATCTTGAACGCTTCCGGCTTGACGCTCCCCACTGCCGGGGACGGCCTGAGCATCAAAGAGGGCACCGACGGCATGTTGGGCACGGCCACCCTTTCCGCCGGCGTGGCGGTGGTGGACCATAGCCTGGTCACGGCCAATACCCGCATCTTGCTCTCGCCAATCAGCGCCTCGGCCAACGCGGGCAACCTGGACACGGCCACCCGGGACCCGGGTACTTCCTTCACGATCACTTCCGACAACGCGCTGGACGACCGGGAGATCGCCTACCTCCTGCTCGAACCGGCGGCCTGACCCATGCCCGTCCTATCCAAGGTGGCCTTCGGGGCCGGCGAGGTCACGCCCGCGGTCCGCACCCGCGTCGATTCCAACGCCCAGCATACGGGCCTGCGCACCCTGCGCAACGGCGTGGTCCGCAAGAGCGGGGGCGTCCGCAACCGGGCGGGCTTGCGTTACGTGGCCACTTGCTTCGATACCACGTCCCCCAAGCGTCTGGTGGAGTTCGATTTCGGCGGGGGCGACGCCTACGCCCTGGTCTTTGGGGGCCAGGACATCCGCTTTTACCGTGATCGCATCCAGGTTCGGGAAACGGCCAAGGAGATCACCGGCATCACCCAGGCCTCTCCTGGGGTTTTCACCTGTGCGGGCCACGCCCTTTCCGACGGCGACGAGATATACCTGGAAGGCGAAGAAGGCATGGTCGAGGTCAACAAGCGGTCCTTCCTGGCCGCCAAGATCGACGCCGACACCTTCTCGGTGACCGACTTCCGGGGCCTGCCCATCGACACCACCAACTACACCGCCTTCTCGGGCGGCTGTACCTTCGCCCGCACCTACCACGTGGGGAGCCCCTATTCCCCGGCGGACCTGCCCGCCCTTTCCTACGCTCAGACCTTTGACGTGATGAAGCTGGCCTCCATCCGCCATCCGATGCAGGACCTGATCCGTTCGGGCAACGCCAACTGGGCCATTTCCAATTCTTCCTTCGGGCCCTCCATCAGCGCCCCGACGGGCCTGGCGGTCGATCATTCGGGAAGCGCGGTCACATTCGCCGTCACGGCGGTGAAGGATTCGACGGGGGAAGAATCCCTCGCCGCCACCATCCAAGCCCAGGCCCCCACCAGCGGCACCCCGGTCACGGTCAGTTGGACGGCCGTTTCGGGCGCGGTCTTTTACCTGATTTACCGCGACGACGGCGACGGCATTTACGGCCTGGTCGGCTTGGCGGGGGCCGGGGCTTCCCCTTCGTTCAAGGACAAGGGGTTCGGCCCGGACGACACCAAGACCCCCAAGGGGGTCCAGGGCGCCATCCTGAACTTCGGCTTCAAGCTCGACCAATTGGACGACACCGACTTCCCCGTGACCGCCTTGCCGGGGGATGGGCGGGCCATCGCCTGGAGCCCCGCGGGGGACCTGGTGGCGGTCGGTTCGGCCTCGGCGGATTACCTTTTGGTCTATCTCTACCAAGCGGGCGTCTTCACCTTGATCTCCGCCATCGGCGGGTCGGACCTGCCCACCGGCACCGTCAACGCATTGGCCTGGTCGCCCGACGGCCAATACCTGGCGGCCGCCGTGTCGCCCGCTTCCGGCAGCACCCGTGCTTTCCTCTACAAGCGCACCGGCCAGACCTTGGCCTTGGTCAGTCCTTCCTCCTACACCCAGCCCACGGGCAACGCCTTCGGGGTGGCCTGGTCTTCTGATTCCAACTTGGTCGCCTGGGCCCACGCCACCACGCCCTATGTGACCGTCCACCAAAGGAGCGGTTCGACCTTCACCAAGATCGCCAACCCCTCCACCTTGCCCACGGCCCAGGCCAATTGCGTGGCCTTCACGCCCGGGGCTTATGCCCAATCCATCGGGGATCCGCAAGGATCTCCGACCACCGTTTATGAGGGTTATGGGCTTTACCCCAATGCCGAAACGCCGCCTTTTTCCGTTGCCTATAACTCGCCCGTGGCCACGATCCATGGTCTGGTGGTGGGTCATAACAATTCAGGCGGTCGGGCCCTCACCACCTACATGATTGTGCCCCAACACCAATCCAGCACCGTCAACCTGCTCTATTACAGCGGCATCACCCAGCCGGGTCAGAATGTCCTGGCCTGTTCCATCCCGCAAGGGGCCGGGGCTTCCCGCGTTCTCACGATCGGCCTGGCGGGCGGGGCCTATCTCAAGTGTTACACCATCGGGCCGGATCCTGTGGCCCAGTTCTACCACAACACCCTTTTGCCGGAACACAAGTTGCTTTTGGGGACCTATTCCTGGCCCGTGGTCACCAATCCCGTATCCGCTCCCGACGGCGCGGTCAACGGCATTGCCGACACCCAGAACGGCAACTATTGCGTCCTGGCCACGTCCGGCACGGTCAAGCTCTTGGCCTATTCCCGCATCGCCAATGTGCTGGTTCGGATCGACGATACCCTGACGGACATCGGCAACAACGGACGGGCCGCCTCTTGGTCGCCTGACAATGGTTTTTTGGGCGTGGCTTTCGATACCACGACGCCCTACGCGGCCATGTACGAGAATTCGGTCATCCATCCGGCAGTGGTCGGGTTCGGCCAACAGCGCCTGCGGATGGCCCAGACCAGCGATTCCCCCGATATCGAATACGATAGCGCCCAGAACGCCTTCACCGATTTCGCCGTGCGGCCCCTGGCCAACGACCGTGACAGCCTCCAGTTCCGGGTGGCGGGCAACAAGCTCAAGAAGATCATGCACCTTCTGGAAATGCAAAGACTGGTCCAGCTGACATCCTCGGGCCCCATCGTCCTGCAGGGCGACGCCAATGGCACCCTGACCCCCGCGGCCCAGAACCCGCGCCCGGCGGGAAACCACGGCGCCGGCTACGTGCGGCCGGTACCGGTGGGCGACAGCTACATCTACGTGGGGGCGGTCCTCAACACCCTTTACGACCTGAAGAAAGAGATCCTGACCAACGATTACACGGCCACGGACCTGACCCTGCTTTCCGCCCATCTCTTCGAAGGCAAGGCCATCAAGGCCCTTTGCTACCAGGAAAGGCCCGACAGCATCGTGTGGGGCGTCCTGTCCGACGGCACGGCCTTTTCCATGACCTTCGAGGCCAAGCAGGAGATCATCGGGTTCGGGCGGCACGATACCTACGGGGGCACCTTCGAGGATTGCTGTTGCATCCGCGGTACCGACGGCAACGATTGGGTGCATTTCATCGTCAACCGCAACGGCACCCGGTTCGTGGAGGTCATGGCCGACCGGTCGGTGTCCGGGTTGGAAGACCAGTATTTCGTCGATTGCGGCGTTTCCTATGACGGCCGCAACCAGGACGAGAACCTAGTGATGACCGTTTATTACACGGGCTCGGGCGTCGCCCTTTTGGGGTGCTCGGCCCCGGTCTTTCAGGCCTCCGACGTGGGCAAGGCCTTCCGGTTCCGGGTGCCTGATTCGGACGATTGGATCGACTTTCTCATTTCGGACATAAATACGTCCCAGGTCGCGGACGCCACCTTCCTCCAAGGAAGCGGGGAGGCCGCGTGGGCCATCCCCCAGACCACCGAATGGTCGCGCCTGACCAATACCATCGACGGGCTCTGGCACCTGGAAGGCCAGGAAGTTTCGGTGCTGGCCGATGGGTTCGTGCTTTCCAACCCCCTCAACCCCACCCTGAAACGCCTGGTGGACGGCGCAAAGGTGGCCGTCGATCCATTGACCGTTTCCAACGGCACCGTGACCCTCTTCGACGGCTATTACGAAGTGGTCCACGCGGGCCTGCCCTACGCCTGCGACATCGAGACCCTGGAGATCGACACCCAGGACCAAAGTCAGGCTCAACGGGCCAAGAACGTGGGCCAGATCACCTTGAAGGTGAACCGCACCAAGGGGTTGTTCTTCGGGCCCAAGGCGCCCGACGACGACACCGTGGAAGGCCTCAAACGCTCCCACAACCAGGACGACCGCGACGTGATCGGAACGCCCAACGTGGCCGCCTCGCCCCTGAACGACGACCTGATCGACTGTAAACCCGACGGGGATTGGAACCGGCACGGGCGTGTCTTCGTCCGCCAGGCGGACCCCTTGCCGGTGGAGATCGTGGGCATTTACTCGGGCATCAACCTTTAGGAGGGACGGATGGGCTTCATGAAGGATGTGGCGGACAACTTCAGCAACCCCTATGCCACCGGCGGCATGCTGATGGACGTTTCCAAGACCGTCCAACAAGGCATGCTCCAGGGCGCCTCTTACGGCACCCAGGCCTCGGCCTATTCGACCAACGCCTCCCTGGCCCGCCTGCAGGCGCAGGACGCGGTGGAAAGGGGCAAGCGACAGGTGGCGACCTATGCCCGGGCCTTCGACCAGGGTTATGGCGAGAAATACGCCTCGGCCGTCGGGGCGGGGGTGGATCCCACCGTGGGCAGCGCCTTGGCCGGTCTGGAGGATTACCAGCATGGCGGGGCCTTGGATGTGGTGAGCCTGCGCAACAACGCCTCGAAGGAGGCTTTCGGGCTCAACCAGGAGGCGGACCAATATGACCTGGAAGCCGAACAGGCCAAGATCAAACAGCGCCTGGCCGCGGGGTCGGGCCTGCTGACGGGCGGCATGAAGTTCATCAATTTCGGTTTGAGACCATCCGATAATAACAACGCCGTTCCAGGAAAATACTGATGCCCACCATCCCCGGGAACATCCAAGAGAACGCCCTACCGGGTGTCCGCGTCCGGCCCGATAACTCCATCCTCGAAGCCGCCCAGTTGGGCGCCCAACCCGGTGAGGAGGCTCAGAAGGCCGTGAAGGAAGAAGCGGCCCGGGTGGACAATTCGGTGGCCACCGAGGCCATGAGCCACCTGGTGGACCTGAAGAACAATATCCTCCACGGACCTGACGGGGCCTATTCCAAGCTCGGCAAGAACGCCGTGGACCTGGAAGGCACCTATCTGCCCGCCTGGCAGGCCGGGGCCCAGAAGGTCTTGGACGGCCTGACCGCCAATCAAAAGGCCATGCTTTCACCCGTCCTTTCCGAGCAGACCCGGGACCTGAAAGGCACCTTGGCGGTCCATGAGGACCAACAGCGCCAGAAGTATTTCCTCGATTCGTCCGAGGCGGCCATCCAATCCCTGCAGGCCGATACCCTGGCCAACTACAAGACCAACCCCGCCAAGGTGGACGAGAACCTGAAGGCCCAGGTTTCCGAGGTCGCCAAGCAGGCCAAGTGGATGGGCTGGAGCCCCGAGCGCACCCAATTGGAGGCCCAGAAGGTCGCCGATGCGAACCATCTTGGCATCATCCAGGACCTGATCCAGCACGACGACTACCCCCGGGCCCAGGCCTATTTCAACGAAAAGGCCAAGAGTGGACAGCTGAGCAAGGCATCCCAGGAGGCGATTCTTCCGCATCTTCAGAACGCCCAGGTGATCAGCCTTGGCACACAGCTTTGGGGCAAATACCAGGGCTTCAAACTGGCCGACGGCACCCCCGACGTAGGGCGCATGCTGGCCGACATCCAGAAACAGCCGGGCCTCACCGACGAGCAAAAGATCAAGGTCGAGAGCTTCATCCACGGCAAGGCGGGGGAACAACGGGTCATCCTGGCCCAAAAGGAACAGGCCACCGACGAGCAGTTCAAGAACGCCGCGGTGGAGGCCAAGAAGAACGGGGTGCCCCTCGAAAAGGCCCTGCTCTTCGTGCCCAACTTCTCGAAGGACCCTTCCGACCAGGCCCAAAAAGAAGACACCCTCCGCAAACTCTACGCCCCGCCGGCGGACAGCGACAAGGCGGCCCATTACCAGCTTTGGGAAGGCATCCAGAACGGCCGCGTGACGGCGGCGGACCTGGACCAGGCCAAGTCCCAGGGCCTCATCAATCCATCGGATTGGTTCTCGCTTCGCCAACAGCTTTTCGAGACCACAGCCAAAGGCACCAATATCCCCCTTAAGTCGGCCTATGAGCAGATCAAGACCATGGCCGATGGGTCGGTGGACAAGAAGAAGATCCCCGACTTTATGGATTACATGATCCGCCAGGGCCAGGGCAAGGACCCCTCGGAAGTCCTCAAGATGGCCCAGGACGAATTGAAAAAACCCCATTGGTGGGGGGGCACCCGGGCATGGGAAACCCATTTGAAGCAGGAGCAGGACGCCAACATGGCTTGGGGCACCCTCTACCAGGACCTGGGCAAGGACCAGGTGGGGGCCTTGGGCGAGGCGGTCATGCGGCAGAACAAGACCGATCGCTATTCCCCGGAGGACCTGAAACCCATCCTTGAGAAGTTCGGGGGTTATGACGCTTTCAAGAAAGGCACCCCCGCCAACGACGCCGTCCTCTGGCTCAAGGCCCAGGGCTGGCCCGTGGTGCCCGAGAACATCCAATGGGCGATCGCCCAACGGCAAGCCGGAACGAAGTGACCTGACCCTAAAAGGGTGGGTAAATAAATTGTGGAGGAAAGCATGGAACAAATTTGTGAAAGGGCCAATTACATGGACCCTGACCAAAACCCTGCCGGTGGCTTTGTGAAGGGTGTTGGCCTGGACATCCAATGGCAGAACGGGCCTTTGGGTCGTGATACCGACCGCAAGGAGCCTAACGGGACCTTCGTGGAAACCGTCATTCGGGCGGCACTTCAGCGCATCCAGTTTTATCAGGAAGGATTGACGCCTGGCGGCAAAGGCAAGTTCGCCTGCCGCGAGAACGCCATCGCCATCACCAAACTGGAAGAGGCGTTGCTTTGGCTGAACAAGCGAACCCAGGACCGGGAAAACCGAAAGGTCGAAGGGACGCACGTCGCTTAAAGCGTGGCCCCGGCTTCACGGGGCAATTTTTTTCTAGGAAGAACATGGGTTCAAATTTAAAAGAAATTCCTGATCCCAATTTTTCGTTCGGTGTTGGCAATGTTTTCCTGACACGAGAAACCCCGGGCCCGGCCCGGATGGCCGTAAAGATCTACATGGTGGTGGATGGGGAAGAGACAAGCCAGGTTATGACTGTGACCGAATCAAAAGCATTTTTGCGAGGATTTGTTAAATCCATTCGCCGAGCGGAGAACTTGAATAAATATGGCCACTGAAACCATCCTCGACCCTACCACGCCCCCGACGCCCGTGGGGCCCTTGGGCTCCGCCGATATCCCGGCCGCCAACAAGCCCCCGGTGGTCTGGGACGACCTGCCCGGCGGCAAGCCCGCGCCCCAGCCTCCGGTCCCGCCCGTCCAAGCCCTGCCCGTCGAACAGGCGGCCCAACAGGCCCAAGACACTGAACCTGACCGTGCCGCGCGCGTCCTTCGGCTTTCCCGCAAGATGCCCGATGTTCCGCCCGCCTTCATCGAGAACAACCTGGACGACCTGGAAAAGGCCGAGCGGTCCCTGGGTCCCGGCACGGCGACGGACCTGCACCAGAACTATCCCGTCACCGCCCAATACCTTTCCGACCCCCGCAACATGGCCGTTTCCCAGGACGACATCGAAGCCCTCAAGGGCCGCGAAAAGGCCGCGCAGGAAAGCTGGGGCGTGGGCCTGGCCAAGAACACCCTCATCCCCGGTTATGCCTTCGCCACCCACGCCGCGCCGGTGGCCAAGGCCCTGACCAAGGGCATCAACGAACTGGGGGCCAACCTGGCCGAAAGCCCCGCGGCCATCTACAACATCGTCCACAACGTGGGGCAAGGCCTCTTCGAGATCGCCAACCCCGACGTGGCGGGGAAACTGCCCAACCCTGAACTGGTGGGCCTGGATAATCCCGTTTCCCGCTTCTTCCGCCAGAACGCCGACTACGTGAACCTGCCCCAGGACCAGGAAAGCGTCCTCCAACTGGCCAAGGACGGCAACTTGGACGAGGCGGGAAAAGCCCTGTCGATGAAGGTCATCGAGGGGGTCCCGTCCCTCGGTCTTTTCCTCCTGGGCCCGGGCGCGGGCGCCGCCTTGATGGGCACCACCCAAGCCGCCTCGGCCCAACAGCGCGCGCAGGACCTGGGGGCCAACGGCGACAAAGCGGCCCTGGACAGCCTTTTTCAAGGCGTGACCGCCGGGATCTTGATGAAGTCCGGTTCCTTTGCGGCCATCGAGAACGTCATGAAGACCCTTTCGGTCCCCGCGGCCCAGGCCACCGCCAAGGCCATGCTGGCCCAGTTCGCCAAGCTGGCGGGGCTCAACGGATCCCTGGTGGGCGGCCAAGGGGTGCTTCAAAGCTACGCCAACGACCTGGCCGATTATTTTACGGGGGTCAACCCCGATGCCCTGAAAGGCTCGAACGCCCGGGCGGCCGAATCCGGCTTGGTGGGGTTCGCCACCGGCGTGGCGGGCACCGGCACAGCCCTGCCCCATTTGATGGAAGGGCGGGTGCGCCAAGCGCAGGATTCGATGGTCGAACAGGTGACCGGCCAGTTCAAGGCCGGTTACGACAAGTTCGTGGACCAGGTGAAGGCCTCCAAACTGCATGGGCGCGACCCCGTGGGCGACGCCCAATTGACGGCCCAGGCGGTCAAGGGAACCCCCCTGGAGAACGTCCATGTCCCCGTCGAGGCCTTGGACGCCTACTACCAAGAGAAGGGCCTGGACCCCTTCGAGGAACTTTTCAAGGCCGGTGCGGGGGATGAATACCAGGAAGCCAAGAGGACGGGCGGGGACCTGAAGGTGCCCATGGAAAAGTGGGCCAAGCTGGACCCCGCGGACCTGAAGGGTTTGGGCGACCACGTGCGCCCGGCCCCCGACATGCTGACCCCCGCCGAATTGGCCCAACAAAAGGAAATGGAAGCCCAGGTGAGGCAAGGCATCCAGGAAGCCAGCCAGAACCTGAAGGGCCACGAAGAAGAGATCGCCCAGGCCGCCAAGACCCCCGAGGCCAGGGATTTCATCCGCTCGGTCGCCGACCAGCTGGCCGCCACCGGCATGCGGCGCAGTGAGGCCTATAACTCCGCCCAAGTCCTCCACGGGTTCAGCGTTCTGGCCGAAAAGGCCAAGATGCCCCTGAACGAGTTCATCGACAAATACGCCCCCTCGATCAAGGGCGTTTCCGAGATCCAGAAGCCTGTGGCGGGCGAACTGCGGCAGGAGGGGGATTACCTCAAAAAGCTGAACGAGCGCACCCCCACTTCGGAGAAATTGCGCCTCATCAACGACCTTTTGGACAACCCCGACAAGGCGGCCGCCAGCGCGGATTTCATCGAAAAGCTCAAGGCCAAGATCGCCGAGAACCCTGTCGAATACTTGAACCGCCTGTCCAAAAACATGCAGGAGAACGGTTATATCGGCGATTACGTTGACAGCGAGGGCCAAGCGTGGCAAATTCATGTTGGGGATACTTCCGGCATCCTGGAGGCGCACAATGAACGAACCCAAAGTCCTGAAGTTCAAGACGCATCAGGAGTTCCTTCAGAGCGATCAATACAAGGACCTGCAACAGGCCCTGAAGGAAAGACCGGAAACGGTCAAGATAACGGTCGATCCCAAGCTGGAAAAGGAACTGCTCGACCTGGCTTCCTCCAAGGACTAATTCAAAAAGCCAAAGACCTTTTCTTCCCCCGCCGTTCCTCCGCCAATGAGACCCGGGCCATCCAAGAGCCCGGGGACAGCCCCAAGAACCAAAAAGAGTATTTCCAGACCTCCAGCCAAACCGACACGCCAGCGTTCAAAAAGTGGTTCGGCGATTCGAAGGTTGTGGACGCCAATGGGAAACCGTTGGTGGTCTACCATGGGACATCATTCCCAAATTTTGAAAAATTTGATTTAAAGACGCGTGGCGGATTGGGTGGTCGCGCGGGCTTTTGGTTTGCCTCTGAGGGAATGGCCGCCAGCCAATTTGCGAAAACTAGATTTGCTGGAGAAGGACCTGCGCTATATCCAGTTTATTTGGGTATCAAAAATCCGGTTACTTATCAAAACTGGAGTGAGTTCGTAGAACATATTAATAAACTGCGTAATGGCTCGTCTGTGGAAGTGGGTGTCGAAAAGTTAAGAAAGCAAGCAATTTCAAAAGGGTATGATGGAATTTTTATAAAGGAAAGCAACACTGATGGCGGAGGAATACGCCAAGATTGGGTTGCTTTTAAACCCGAACAAATAAAATCCGCCACGGGAAACCGCGGAACCTTCGACCCGAACGATCCCAACATTCTCCACCAGGACCAAGGCAAGGTCGTCAAGGGCCGTTTCTACATCGACCCTTCCGGCAAATACTTCATCGACCTGGCCAAGACCAAGGACCTTTCGACCTTCCTCCACGAAGCGGGCCACGCTTATCTTGAGATCCTCCAAGACCTCTCGAAGAACCCAACGGCCACCCCCGAGATCAAGGCCATCTGGCAGGACGCCGCCGATTACCTGGGCCTGAAAGAGGGCGAAAACCTCACCCGGGACCAGCACGAAAAATGGGCCAAGAGCTTCGAGGCCTACCTGTCCGAAGGCAAGGCCCCCTCCAAGGGCCTGCGCAACGCCTTCCGCCATTTCAAAACCTGGTTGACCAAGCTCTACCGCAACGCCCAGGAAACCCTCGGCGTTCAGCTGGACCCCAAGATCCGCTCGGTCTTCGACCGCATCCTGGCCACCGAGGATGAGATCGCGGCCGCCCAGCACGAAAGCGGCTTCACCGACGCGCCGCTGATGGGTCTGCCCAAGGATGTGAACGACCAGATCGTGACCCTCAAGAAACAGGCGCGCATCCTGGCCGAGGACGAACTGACGGCCAAGAAGGTGGCCGAGGATTCGCCTGAGTTCCAAGCCAAGCTGGCCCGTGAGCGGGAAAGGCTGGTGAAAGTGGTGGGCGACGAGACGGCCCAGACCCCGCTTTACCGCGCCGCCGATGGCTTGGGCAAGGACTACCAGGCCCGCGCCCGGGAGTTCTTGAAAGGCAAAGCCGAGCCTGACGCCCAGGCCGAAATGGAAACCCTGGCCACCCAGCACGGTTTTGACAACGGCAAGGACCTGGCCCGGCAGTTGGTCGCCCCCGAGGCCTCGCCCGAAGCCCGCCAAGCCCTCATCGAACAAGAGGCCGACCGCCGCCTGGCTTCCCAAAAGACCGACTGGCGCATGGAAGCCTTGAAGGACCTGCACACCAACCACATGACCGACGTACTGGCCCTGGAAGGCCAGATCCTCAAGGACCTTTTGACCCGCACCGGCGCCGGGGAAGTGAAGGCCAAGTTGACCCAGGCCAAGCGCAACGCCGCGGCCCTCGAGGCCCGTCTGGCCCGCGAACAGGCCAAGGCGATCCTGTCCGCCAAACCCCACGGCGAGGCCACCGACCCCCGCCGCTACATCACCCAGGAAAAGCGCGCGGCCGTAAAGAAGGGCCAAGCCCTGGCCAAGAAGGACGTGGCCCGGGCGGTGCAGGCCCAGAGGGAAATGGTCTACAACCACGCCCTGGCGGCCCAGGCCATGCGCAACAAGGTCTTGGCCGAAAAGGCCCTCAAGCGCCTGCGGGACCTGGGGGCGCGGGGCCAGGACCTTCTCAAGGCCCCCTATGGTTTCGTGCGGCAGATCGACGGGCTTTTGTCCAAATACGGGGTATCCCCCAAGCGTGACGAGCAGGAAAGCACCCTCATGGCCACGGCGATCGACATGGCCCAGAAGGGCCTCCCGGCCGACGAGATCGCCAACGAAACGGGCTTCATCCAGGGCGAACAAGGGTCCTGGCGGCAGGAAACCCTGCCTGAATTCATCGACCGCATCGACGACGATTTCACCGCCATCAAGGCCACTTTCCCCGGCCGCCTGATGACCGGCGAGAACCGCCATTTGGACAATGTTTCCATGGCGGACCTGCTGGACCTGAAAGATGCCGCCAACCAGATCCTGCGGCTGGGGCGGGATTACAACCGCTTCAAGGGCGAGTTCTCCACCCTCGATATCCGCGAGGCGGCGGGGCGTATCCTCGAACACACCCGCAAATCCATGGGCGTGGAACAGATCGATCCCTTGACCGGGGCCAAAAGCTACAAGATGCCCCAGGGCGAGGACCTGTTGCCCGGCCACGCCACCAAGAACAAATACGTCGAGTTCATGAAGAAACTGGCCGAGAAGCCCGCGGGGCTGGCGGTGGACTGGAACTTGAACATCCTGTCCCTCTGCGAGGTCATGGACGGGGGCCATGACGGGCCCATGCACGAATTCTTCTACCGGGGCCTCAAGGCGGCCGAAAGCGAGAAACTGCGCCGGTTGGACGAGGCCAAGAAGGCCATGAACGAACTCTTGGCCCAGCATTTCACCGAGAAGGAACTGGCCGACTACAAGGACCTGAATCAGGGGGTGCGCATCGCGCCCCTGAACCGGGTCTTCACCAAGGCCGAGATCCTGGCCATGCGGCTCAACTGGGGCAACGAAGGCAACCGGAACCGCCTGATGAACACCTTGAAAATGCCCGAGGAAGCCATCGAGAAGGAGATCTTCGAGCATCCCGAAATGCGGCCCACGGCCAAGCGGGATTGGGACTTCGCCCAGGGCGTCTGGGACCACTTGCAGACCTATTGGCCCGACATCGTGAAGACCGAAATGGCCTGCCGGGGCGTGGAGGCGCAGGGCGTGGACCCCTTGGCCTTCGCCAACGATCATGGCCGCTACCGGGGCGGTTATTACCCGATCGACTACGACCCCGCCAAGAGCGCCGACGCCTACCTGAACAGCGAACAAAAGACCGCCCTCTATAAGCGTTACAGTTCGGCGGCCGCCCACACGGACCGTGGCCACGCCGAGAACCGGGTCAAGAACGTCGACCGGCCCCTGAAGCTGGACCCCCTGAACGTGCTTTTCGGGCATCTGGAGAACGTCATCCACGACATTTCCTACCGCCCGGCCATCATCGACGCCGCTAAGCTCTTGAAGCGGCCCGAAATGAAGAAGGCCCTCTTGGAAGGCTTCGGCTTGAGCGGTTTCCGGGCGGCGGACCGGTGGCTCAAATACATCGCCAGCGACCAGCGCGAGAACCTGACGGACCTGGATCGGATCCTACGGGGCTTCCGCTACCGCACGACCACGGCCATCCTGGGCTTCAAGGTGGCCAACCTGCCCATGGACCTGACGGGCAACACCATCAACGCGCTCCATTCTATCGGTTTCGAGCGGACGGGCTCGATGATGAAGGACTACCTGTCGAACCGCAAAGAGATCGACGAGACCATCAACGCCCTTTCGCCCCGCATGGCCCACCGCGACACCATGCGGGACAAGACCTTATCTGACATGGCCCGTCGCTGGCAGGGCAAGGACAGCTGGATCAAGACCCATGCCCTGGTCTTCTCGAACCTCTCGGACGCCTGCGTCAGCCGGCCCCTGTGGTGGAAGATCTACAACGAGGCCTTGGAGGGGGGCAAGGACCAGCGCGCGGCGGTGGACCTGGCGGATGAAGAGATCGCCCGGTCCGTGGGGAGTGGTTCGGCGTTGGACCTGTCGGGGCTTCAAATGGGGGGGGAAATGAAACAGGCGGTGGCCATGTTGGGTAGCTGGACCAACATGATGTTCAACAAGGCCTGGATCCAGGGGCATATCTCGGGGCTGGAATACAGCCGCGGCAACAAGATGAAAGCCGCCATCGTGGCCGCCCACGCGGCTTTTTACCTATGGTTCCTGCAGGCTGCCAACGAGAACCTGTGGCGGGAACTGATCCGTAACGGCCAGGACAACGAGGACGAAAGGACCAAGCGCATCATCAGCCGTTTTGTTCAACAGCCCTTCAGCTACGTTTGGGGCCTGAAGGACATGGTTCCGATCGTGGCGAATACGGGCTTGGGCATGGCGTTTGGGCCCGGGGGCAACAGTTTTACCTTTTCGCCCATGGAACAGTCTCTTGAAAGCGTCATCAAGGCGGTCGGTCAAACCGTGAATATCGCCTTCGACGAGGACAAGCATTTCGACGAGGCCTGGGCCAAGGCCCAGATCAAGGCCGTGACCACGCTTTATGGCTTCCCCCAGCAGATCGACACCTGGGCCTTTAACTTCCTGGATTGGGTGGCCGACAACGGGGATGCGACGTGGAAGGACCTGATCAGCCCGAAGCTGAAAAAGTAGCTTTTGAAGAAAGACCCTTGGCTTCCGGGGCGGACCTGGCGCGCCCGGGCGGCCCGGCGGCGGATGGACCTGCTCAAGCGCCTGCCGCCCGGGAAGGTGCTGGAGGCCATCATGACCCTGCCGGGACCTACTGTCAGGCCCGAAAATAGGGGATTGAACATTCGGGGTCGTTCTGGATAAATGATTGAAAAGCAAGCCCGCCTGGTGCCATCCCTTCGGGGCCCGCCCACGGCCAACCTTGAACCAACCAAGGGGGACCGATGGGACGCTTCCGCTTCTTCCGTGTTGTTTTCGCCTTCCTGATCCTGGCTTTCTTCTCCAAGGCTTTCGCGGCCAACATCGACGTGGCTTCCTACGGCGATTACGCGGCCAATCCTTACGTTTCCAGCGTGACCGTCCTCACGTCCCAAGCCGCCTCGATCGTGAACCCCTCGGTCGGCGGGCCCCAGACCATCTATTGGTTCGACAAGGGCCACTTCCCCGATGGGCCCAACAACGCGGATTCCAGCCTGGAACAGGTCGTCGTGACGGCCATCGTATCGACCCCCGTGACCATCCAGGGGGTTTCCTACAAGCGCCTGACCGTGACCCGGGCCCATAACCCCAAGGCCCACCATTTCAACCAGACGAACATCCTGCGCTTTTCGAGCACCGTCGCCACCCAAACCCCGACCAGCACTCCGACCTTGACGCCAACCAGGACCCCGACAGCCACCCCGACCAGGACCCCGACAGCCACTCCGACCAGCACCCCATCCGTCACCCCGACCCCCAACGAATATATTTCGAATTCTTCGGCGAAATCGGGCGCAACCGCAGGTTGGACGTCCGCCGGCGGCATCGACAATTTGGTTTGGTATCTCCCGGCCTCCCAGACGAATTCAACCCTCGTTTGCGGTTTTGGTCTTTTGAAGGGCGGAACGGTTGTGAAGAGTTGTTATTTTTCAGGATTTGGCTTGTCCGCCGGGAACAATGTCATCTTGACAGCGTCCTTGCACAAGCTGGCCCCGGGGACGAGCAGTTTTACTGATTCCAGCCTGGGTTCCATTGGACCCGTAACCATCGCCACGAATACGAAATACTCCTCGGCCAACACTCTTTTCAGTTGTCCCACCACCATAACACCCGGCGACAGTCTTTATCTTTTGGTCACTGGAACGACGGGTGCCTCTTGCAGCGTCTCTGTGAACGGTGCCGTGCTTTTAGGAAATGTTCCTTAAGGGGGATTTGATGAAAAAGTTTTTGATCTTTGCGGCTTTTATTTCTCTTTCCGTCCCCACCTGGGCCCAGGTTTCGGCGCCGATTCCCTGGGCCCAGCAAGTTCAACCGGGAACCGTCCCTTCCAACTGCGGGCCCGGGACCTGCACCCCGGTGGCTTTCCCGGTCTATTACGTCACCCCGCCTCCGCCCAAGAACACGGCTACTCCCTCTCCGACCTTCACCTGGCCGGCGGGCACCCATACTCCCACCCCGAGTAACACCCCGACGGTGACCAGCACCCCGACCGCCACTTCTGTCCCCGCGGTCGTGATCTTGACCATGGCCCCGACGCCCGCCCAAACGGGCGCCCCCGACGGTTATTCTTCGGCAGCTTGGCAAAAGGACATCGATTCTAAGTTGGCCGGTTCCATCGCCACCACGCCGGTTCCCGCCACTTCCTTCAACTTCAAGTTGATCGATCCGGCCACGGGCCGCCAGGCGGGCGTCACGGCCGCTTATGTTTCCGCTTCCAACGATGACGCCACCATCAATCGACTGGCCACTTATGCGTCGGCCATGGGCTGGGATGGCACCCACTGGAAGGGGATCTATACGGACATCCCGAATGCGGACACGTTGACATCCTCCGTCCAAGCCTTGGAATCCATTGCCCGCGGGTATGTCTACAACGGATCCAGCTGGGACCGTCAAAGGGCGGCCAACGGCTTGGCTGCCGCCGGTTCGGAAGCGACCGGGGTCCAGGCCATCTATCAATTGGCCGTTGCCAATACCCCGGTCACACAATTCGCCACCGGGTTGGGGGTGACGGTCCTGGGGGCGGTCCCTTACGGCCACATCGCCATGCAGATCTACAACGTGGGCGGATCGGGGGCGGTGACCGCGACCATCAACGGAGGCCTCTTGGGATCCGCTTTCCCGATCGCCGTCGGGGCGGTCACCATCACCGGAGCCGGGGCCGCCACGATGCTCAACTTCGCGGCCCCTTCCAAGTTCGCTTCGGTGACCATCACCGGCATTTCCGCCGCGACGACCATTGGAACCTACATCTATTTGATGCCATAAGGAGGCACACGTGAAAAATCTTTTGATCCTGTTGTTCTTGGCGGGCGCGTCGGTCGGTTGGGCCAAAGAGAAAGTGGTCCAGGGGAAACCGGTCTTTCTTATGACCGTCCTTTCCGCCTTCGACACCAAGGACGAAAAAACGCAAGCCGTGTCCCATTGGGCGGTCGTGGACGTGCGGGTCAAACGACACGACGAAGTCCTTCTTTACCAAGAAAGCGGGAAGCAATACGGCATGACGGGCCGGGATTATGACGACGATATGGGGAGCGTTGTCGTGGCTTTCGAGAAACGCTTCGACGTGTCCACCATCAAGGCGGCCCTCAAGCAAATATTGCAGGACCGGGCCGCATCCACGGCGGAACATGAAGATCGTTAAATACCTGCCCATCCTCTTCTTGTTGGCCCCAGGCTGCCGGGGCGGCGGCGTCACGCCCATGGACCTGCGCGCGGGGATATACCCGACCGCGACCTTGACGCTTACCCCGACCTTGACGCCCACATCCACCCCGGGCATTGCCCCGACGCAAACGCCAGCCCCGGCCGCCACACTGGTCTTTCTGGCCATCGGGGACAGTTACACCGGCGGCAATGGTGCCTCGACCATCACCAATGGTTTTGCGTGGCTCGAAACGGCAGTCCTCGATATTTGGTATCCCGAAACGGCCCAGTCCAATTTCGGCTATGGGGGGTACGGGACCGACGACTATATCGGCGAATCACTTTCGACCAACGACGCCAATACATCCTCTTTGAATGTCCCGCGTATCGGCGTCATGTTCGGGGTGAACGACCTTCGGCAACCCTATGCCGCCGCCTGGAGCGCGTTGGATCCGCACAAAGGGCCGGCCGGTTCCTATTATTCGAACCTTTCGGACTGCCAGGCCCACTCCTACAACTTCAAGGCGAACCTGGAAACGATCATCACCACCTTTCGGGCGCACCATTCGGGGATGATCTGCGTTTTGGACACCATCCCCGACATCACCAATAACGGGGATGGACCATCCCATTTCGCTGGATGGGACGACTACGAGGGTTGCCTGGCGGCTTATAACGCCCGCATCCCCGAGATCGCGGTGGATCTTAATTATGTTTTTGTGGCCGATGTTTATACGGCCATGCAAGGACACACGGAATATTACAGCACGGACCACATCCACCCGAATGACGACGGACATGCCGTGATCGCCGCCTTGAACGAAGCCCAATTCAGTTCTCCGCCCCGATGAGCGGAAGGACCAAAGAAAGAGAAACCATGATCCTCAAGATCGCCGAGTTCTTCCTGCCCCTCTTCCTCAAAGGGGCCAAGCTTTACCACAAGCTCCCCTTGAAGACCCGCTACATGGCCCTGTGGGTGGCCTTCGCCTTGGTCTTGGGCATGCTTCTGAACAACGAATGGCAGAACTATCAGCGGGCTCGGATCTGGGCCGCGCACCACACCCCGGAGGCGGCCAAGTGATCGACCCCCACGAAACACCCCACACCGAGACGGTCCGGAAGATCTACGAAACTCTGGGCCCCGAGGAAATGGCCAAGATCGCCCGCGAAGGGGTGGCCTTGGGGGTGGAACGGTGGCTGGAAAAGGTGGCCGCCCGGTTCGGCCGGTGGACCTTCGCTTTCGTGGGGGCCCTGATCTTTGGGTTGATCTTGAAGTTCTTGGCGGGCCTGATCTATTTCGGGACCCCGCCAACGCACTAAATCTTTCTCAGGAGGCAGACATGCTGACATGGATCAAAGACAACAAGACGGCCCTGATCGCCGGGGCCGTCGCGGGCGTGGGGGCGCTGATGATCGTGGCCCACATCCCGGCCGTAGGCGCGGTGGTGAAGTTCTTACTGGGCCTGAACTAAGGCCCGCCTCAAAAACCGAGCAAAAGGAGAGCCCGATGGGGCTTTATTCGTTCTTGACGGTGGCGGTCTTGCTGGGGGCTTTCTTGCTCTTGGTGTTCAAGAAACCCGAATTCTTCAAGCCGGAAGGCGGCATCAACTGGGAAAGGTTCCTCAAGGACCTTTTCCAATACCTGTTGGCCGCCCTTATCATCTGGCTCTTTGCCCGTTGCCTAGTGGAGGTCGGTACCTTGGTGGTCCCCGCCGATAACCGGGCCATGTTCGACAACGTGGTTCGCACGGTCGAGGATTCCTTCATGATCCTGGTCGGTTACTTCTTCGGGTCTTCCAAGGGTTCGAGCGAAAAGAACGCCTTGTTGGCCCCCGGAGAGGACAAAGGCGGATGATCGAAGGCGTCGATGTTTCACATTACCAAGGCCTGATCGACTGGCCCAGAGTGGCGGCCGCGGGCAAGAAGTTCGCCATCCTCAAGGCCACCGACGGCATGGGCATGGGCCTGACCGGCCCGAAGAAACGGAACGTCGACGCCCTTTTCAACCACAACGAACAGGGCGCCATCGGCACCCAGATCGTTCTGGGCATGTACCATTTCATGCGGCCCCTCGAGAACCTGCAGGGCCAGATCAACAGTTTCATCGCCATGGAACATTGGTCGAAGGACGCCCTTTTCCCCATGCTGGACCTGGAGCCCATCAAGCAGGGCCCGGGTACCCAGGAGGATTGGGCGGTCAACAGCAAGCAGGACAACCTCATGATGGTCCTCGAATGGCTTCACCAGGTCGAGCGCAACACGGGCTATAAGGCGGTCATCTACACCACGAACTTCTTCGTGGAGGCCTTCCTGCCCCTGGCGCCCGAGTTGGCCGAGTACCCCTTGGCCTTGGCGAGGTATTCGTCCGAACCGGGACGGATCCCGCCGCCCTGGAGGACGTGGAACTTTTGGCAGTATGACCCCGCGGGGAAGGTGGATGGCATTCAAGGCACCGTGGACCTGGATTATTTCGACGGCACCTTGGAAGACTTGAAAACGCTGACGAGAAAGAGGATGGCATGACGAAGGGTACCGTGAAGTGGTTCGACCCCAAGAAAGGTTTCGGTTTTATCGCCGGCCAAGACGGGACCGATTATTTCGTCCACCACACTTCCATTGACGCCATCGGCTTTCGCACCTTGGAGGAAGGCCAGGAGGTGGAATTCGAACCCAAGCAAGGCCCCAAGGGTTCCATGGCCTCGAAGGTCAGGGCCCTATGACGACCCCCGACACGGACCACACCAACCCCGAAGGCGTCCCCACCCCGCCGCCGGCGCCGACACCCTGGTATCGCAAGCTCTGGGTTTTCTTTTTGGGCCTGGAGGACCACTGGCGCGTTGGCTTGGCCTTGATCGCCCTGGTCATCGTGGTGACCGTCATTCTGCGCCTGTCGGATGCCGTAGGGGGATTGTTCACCCTCGGCCGGGGCCCGGTCACCGCCGTGAGTGGGGAAGTGGAAAGCACCCCGTCGAAGTTGACCTACCTGGATCCGTCCGGCCACCAGGTCACGCTCCGCAAAAGCCCGGACGCCTCGGTGAAGGTGACGCCCTTGGGGGACGGCAAAGGCGCGAAGATCGACCCCGAGGATTTCGGCCTGGTCTTCGACCCCCACGTGGGCATCGAATGGGCCCATGATCCTCTTTTGCCCACGGTCGGGGCCCGGCTTGCCTTTATCGGCCCGGACCTGGGCGTTTCGGCCTTGGCGGAGATCCCCGCCGACCTCTTCCACCAGACGGCCACCCGGGCCGGGATATTGCTGGGCCCGGACCTGCGGTCGGGCAACCTGGACATGATCGCCGGGTTCCACACGCCCTACGCCGAACTGGGTAACTGGAACTTTGGCGTGGCCTTGGCCGTGTTTCCCTTCGACCCGCCCGGCAAGACGATCGTGAAGAAGCGGGAAACGCCGTAGAGGTTCAGTCCGCCTTGCTGAATGCCCCCCAGATGAACAAAGCCCCGATCCCGAATAGACCCATCGGTGCCTCGTCCACCCCGTCACGCCACAAGAAATAACCCGCGAATAAAATAGAGAAGACCCCGAAGGCGAAAAAGATTTTTCGAAGGTCGCTGGTCATTGACCTTCTTCGGCCCACATCAAAAGATAGAAAACCTCATGACGCTGGCCGGGACCCGCATCCTTCCCAAAGACCATTGTGTTTTCGGAACCTGAACCGTATGGGTAGGCGTCCATCTGTTTGATGTCCATTTGGACGATGTGGTTGGTCCGTTGGATCTCCTGAAGGCCCTTGCCCAAGCTATCCAGGCTTTTGAACCCTTGCATGTGCCAGACCAAGAACAACGAAAGCAGTATTTTTTTCATCGGTTTCTCCTTTTAAATTACCTGCGACTTCACAAATGCCTCCAGATCCACCCGACGGTCATTAAGAACATGGCGATCCCAAAACCCCAATAAGCCAACATCAAGATTATGGTAAACAACCCGCGGACCGAAGCCGGTTTTTCCTCGTTCGGCCTTTCGGTGAACCAATAAACGAAGAACAAAAAACTGAAGACAAAGAACAGGAGCGAAAGCAACGCTCTTCCCCAATGTCCATCCGGGTCTTCCCTGAATATCCTTGATAGTGTGCTGCCGGAAGTCCAACAAAAATAAATGATCCCGAGCTTGACGTAAAAACTCCAGTTCTTTGGCATGCCATTTCCCCTTGACTTAAGATATAAATTACTTAAGATGTCTGTATCGTTTCAAGCCCCTATTGCTAAAGAACACGTAAAAGGCTATTTTAAATGCCTCAAAATTCCTTAAAGCCCCGCCCCATGAGCGTCACGCAAAAGAAAATTCTAGCCGAGAACATCATCCGTTTCATGGGGGACCGCAGCCAAAGCGAGATCGCCCGGAACGCCCAAATGGGCTTGCGTTTGTTCTGGGGCTATTGCCATCCCGAATCGAAGGCCAACCCCACCCTCGAAAATCTCGAAAAGATCGCCAAGGCCCTCTCGACCCCCCTGGCCAAGGTGGAACCCTGGCAATTGCTCAAAAAACAGGACTGATATTTTTTTGCTTGCTATTGAGATATAAATATCGTAAGATACAAATATCCTAAGTTGGACCCGCGAGGGCGGAAAGGGGAACCGTGACCAAGATCGCGCAATACAAAGGCTGGTGCCCCTCTGCCACCAGGCCATCGAGCCGGGCCAGGCCATTGAAGTGGGTTATGGCCACAAGGCCTGCCACGCCGCCTGTTGGAACGCGGTCTTGATCGCCCGGGAAGGCCAGCCGCAGGAAGAATGTTTTGGTTGCAAACACCTTTGTTCGGAAGAGTTCTGGAAAAACCATTCGGGCCTTTGCCCGGTCTGTTGGGGGAGGTAGCTATGCCGATCTATCCGTCGCACATCCAGCAGTTCTTCAACGCCGCCCACGGGATACCCGGGTTCAACAAACAGGACCTGGTGGACCGATATTTCCTCTACCTCGAGCGCAAACAGAGGCCCGATACCTCGGACACCTTTTTCGCCTACGCGGACGCCTACCTGGACGGCCACGTGGGCGGCTTCGACGATGGGATCAAATACGCCAAACCCTGAAAGGAGGCGGCCATGAGAACCTTGAAGATCGCCCTGCTGGCCTGGCTCTTGTCGGCCGCCCTTCAGGCCGCCCAGACCGAGCCGAAATTGAACTGGGCGCCCGCTCTGACGGGCGTTTCCCTGCTGATGGGGCCCATACCCCTATCCTCCCAAGATCTGCCCTGGGGACACGCCCTGGAACTGGAAGGGTGGTCCTACGCGGCCACGGACATCTTTCAAAGGTTCCTGCCCAAGGGCTACGGTTGGTTGGCCTACCCCATCGTCTTGGCGGTCGATGCGATCTACCGCGCCGGCGAACTGAACCAGGGCCACGACGACCTGGCCTTGAGGAAGGGCTTGTGTGACTTGGGCGGCATTGTCGCCCATGCGGAAGTGGAGATATTTCAGTTTTAATGGAGGGGCCGATGCCAAAGAAATACAAAGCCAAATTCGCCTGCAAGTGCCGCAAGTGCAAATTTGACATCTTCCCCGGGGAGGATGTTCTGTGGTTCGGGAAAGGCCCGGACGGCCGCAGCATCTACGAACATGCCGGACCATGCCCCAAGGAACCGCCCAAGCCGCCCGCAGGGTTCAAGAAGACGCCCTTCACCCCGCGCCCCGCCGTGCCGGTCAAGAACCAATGGGACACTTACGCCGAGTTGGTGTTGACGCAGATACTCAAGGGACACCCGGACCAATTCCCCGGGCCCCAGGCTTCGGCCGCCTTGGCCGCCGACTATGCCGACAAGATGATGGCCGCCAGGGCCAAGAGGGGGATCAAGTGAGACGATTATTAAAAAGGCTTTATGTTCGATACCTTCATTCTACCGAGCCGATAATGGACATTTGGATGTGGCCGGCGTGGCCCATTGAAGTGAATTATTCAACTGGCCTCCCCATTTTTTTCTTCTGCCCCCCATCTGTTTATTACCGTCGACTTCGTCGGAAAAAATGGCGCGCCCAAAGAGGACTTAAATGACCTACCGCATCATCCGCTGTCTCGACAAGGCCGACTGGCTCGAACGCCGCAAGGCGGTGGTGACCAGCACAGAGATCTCGGCCCTGTTCGGGTGCAACCCCTACCTGACGGCCGCCCAGCTGTGGGCCCAGAAGAAGTCGCTCATTTTTCCCGAGCGCCGGGTGAGCCCCGCCATGCAGGCGGGTCTGGACCTGGAGGCTTCGATCGCCCAACGGGTGGCCCGAGCGAAAGGCTGGGATGCCAAGCCTTTCCCAACCTGGATGTTCGCCCAACGGGACGACTACCGCGCCGGATCCTCTTTCGACTGGGCGGTCAAAGACCAGTGGGGCGTCTGCCCCCTCGAGGTCAAGAAGATCCACTGGGGCGCCATGGGGAAGTATTGGCGCTGTGAAGGGAACCGAGTGACCCAGACCAGCGACTACGTGAAACTGCAGCTACAGTACCAAATGTGGATCTGCGGCTTTCCCCGGATCAAACTGGCCGTGCTTTGCGGGGAAGGTTGGTACCTCTGGGGCGAGTTCTTGCCCGACCCCTTCATCCAACGGCAATTCGAGGACAAACTGACGGCCTTCTGGGCCAGCCAGGCCAAGGGCATCCCGCCCGAGGGGGCTACCAGGACTAGGGTCTGGCGTCTCTATCTGGCGCAAAAAACCGCCCAAAAAGTGGCGTAAAAACCATTTTAGTTTGACTGACAGTCAAATTACTATAAATTGTCGTTCCCTTATTTAACGTTTTATTTAACAAATAACGAGGATCGACATGGCTGACTATACCCTATTCGATATCCTACGCCTTGAGCCTTATGCCTTATTTTTGTCCACAAGACGTTGCGAAAACACCCGCGAAAACTATGGCCGGGCCCTCTTGACTTTCCACCGATGGCTGACCGACCGCAGGTTGAAACCCTGCGAGGTCAGATCCCTTCACCTGGCCCAGTTCATCAACGCCATGAAGGGGCGCTATTCCGGGGCCTCTTTGATCCGCTACTCCTACACCCTCATGAGCTTTTACGGCTACCTCTATGCCATCGAGGCGATCCCCAAGGACCCGTCGCCCGTCCTGCTGACCTTGGGCCTTCGCCGACCCCAACGGAACCCGCGGCCCCTTCCGGATGCGGTCCAGGCTAAATTGGTCAAAGGCTTGAAGTGGTCCGACCTGATGGATTCCCGGGCCAGTTGCCTGATCCTTTTGGGGCTTTACGAGGGTCTGCGCCGCGGCGAGATACAGGCGCTGGAATGGGCCAAAATTTCATTGGAAGGGGGTTATTTTGATGTCAAGGGGAAGGGGGACAAGTGGCGCCGAATGCCCATGCACCCGAAGGTTAAGACCGGTTTATATGTGCTTTGGTGCCATTCCAGATATCATTACGGACTGTTCGAAAGCCGGTACGTTTTCAGGCCCTTCAAGAACCGCCAGGACCGGCCCATGTCGGACATCGGGGTGCAAATGCTCTTTGACCGGGCGAAGAAACATGCGGGGCTTGCGGGCGTGCCTTTCACGATCCATTCCCTGCGGCACACCTTCGCCAGCCGCTACGCCGAGAAGGAGGGCAACCCCTACATCCTTCAAAAATTACTGGGGCACGATGACATCACGACCAGCCAGGCCTACGTGAAAATCTCGCAAAATCAAGCGGAATTGGCCTATCATAGGGTCTTCGTGGAACAGGACCAAAACCTGTCAAGGGCGATGTGAGATTTTTTTTAGGGGTTTTTTTATTTGTTTACAAGGGATACGGAACTCGGCTTATTTCCTGCTTCCTAATTTTTTCAAATACCATGTTCACCACGGAGACGCGGAGAACGCGGAGTTTTTCAAGAGCCGTCCATAAGACGGCTTTTTTGTTTTTGGGATTATTTCTGGTTCTTCGAAATGGGCCTTACTCTGCGCCCTCTGTGTCTCTGTGGTTAAATTGATGTTGGGGGTTCCATGCAAAAGATCCTCGTCCGCGGCGGCAAGACCCTCCAGGGGACCGTGGAGATCAGCGGCTCCAAGAACGCCACCCTGCCCGTCATGACCGCGGCCCTGCTGGGCCAATCCCCCTCCGTCCTCCATAACGTCCCCTACCTCAACGACATCAAGACCATGGCCGAAGTGCTCCGCAAGCTCGGCGCGTCCGCCCAATTGGAGGACCACCGCCTGCATATCGACCCCAAGGGGTTCGACAAGCACGAGGCCCCTTATGAACTGGTCAAGACCATGCGGGCTTCCATTTATTCCCTGGGGGCCTGCCTGGCCCGCTTGGGTGAAGCCAAGGTGTCGTTGCCCGGGGGCTGCGCCATCGGCGCCCGGCCCATCGACCTTCACCTGAAGGGTGTGGAGCAATTGGGGGCCAAGGTCACCATCGAGCATGGCTACGTGCACGCCAAGGCCTCTAAATTGAAGGGAGCCACCATCTATCTGGCCGGGCCCCATGGGCCCAGCGTGGGCGCCACCGTCAACGTGGTGCTGGCGGCCACCGCCGCCGAGGGGACGACCGTCATCGAAGCCGCCTCGTCCGAACCCGAGGTGGTGGACCTGGTGGACTGCCTGAAAAAAATGGGCGCTTCCATCGAGGGTGTGGGGACCTCCCGACTGGTCATCGAAGGGAAGAAACCGCTCAAGGGCATCGAGTATTCGGTCATCCCGGACCGGGTGGAAGCGGGCACCTTCATGGTGGCCGCCGCCATCACCAAGGGCGATGTCCTGATCCAGAAGGCCGAGCCGGCGCACCTGGCCGCCGTCATCGACAAGCTCCGGCAGATCGGCGTGACGGTGGAAGTGTCGGGGACCGACATCCGGGTGAAGGGAACGGGAACCTACAAGCCGGCGGACGTCATGATCCTGCCTTACCCCGGATTCCCCACCGACATGCAGGCCCAGATCATGGCCCTCTTGGCGACCGTGCCCGGCATCAGCCTCATCACCGAGACCATCTGGGAGAACCGCTTCATGCACGTGTTCGAGATGAACCGCATGGGGGCGGACATCAACATCGACCGCAGCCACGCGGTGGTGAAGGGCGTTCCGAAACTCACCGGGGCCCCGGTCATGGCTTCGGACCTGCGGGCCAGCGCGGCCCTGATCCTGGCGGGTTTGGTGGCCGACGGGGAGACCATGATCCAGCGCATTTACCATTTGGACCGGGGATATGAGAAGATTGAACGGAAGCTTTCGGCCTTGGGCGCGGACATCAAAAGAGTAGACTAGCCAATAGCCACCGATGAAGGGGATGAACACCGATGAGAATTTTGGAACTTTCAAAATCCAAAGATAAGGGTTCGGTCGAGAAGCTTATCCGCCGCGAGCCCTTGGTGACCCTGAAAGGGGTTGGGAGCCGCGCGTCCCTGACCAAGAAGGTCTTCGGGAAAGCTCTGACCCCAGAGCAGGCCGTCGAGCGCATCGTCGAGGACGTCCGCAAGAAGGGCGACGCCGCCCTCTTTTCTTATACCCGCAAACTGGACGGCTTTGCCGCGACCCCTCAGAACATCCAGGTCACGAAGGCCGAGATCCAAAAGGCCCTGGACCACCTCGAATATCCGATGGAAGTGGCCCTTCGCACGACCATCCGCAATGTCCGTTTCTTCCATACGAAGGAAAAGCCCGCCCGTTGGTTCCATAACGGTCCCCAGATGTCCCTGGGGCAACGATGGACGGCCTTGGACCGGGTGGGGCTTTACGTGCCGGGTGGGCTCGCGGCCTATCCCTCATCGGTCATCATGAACGTCATCCCGGCCAAGGTGGCGGGGGTGAAGGAAGTCATCGTGGTCACGCCGGTCAAGAAGGACGGCCAGGTGAACCCCATCGTCCTGGCGGCGGCCTATTTCGCCGGGGCGGACCGCATCCTCAAGATCGGGGGCGCCCAAGCCGTGGCGGCCCTGGCCTATGGCACGAAATCGGTCCCGGCGGTCGATAAGATCACGGGCCCCGGCAATCTTTTCGTGGCCTTGGCCAAACGCCGTGTCTTCGGACAGGTCGGCATCGATGGTTTTCCGGGTCCCAGCGAGGTCCTCATCCTGGCCGATGGCACCGCCCCGGCCGCTTGGGCGGCGGCGGATCTTTTGGCCCAAGCCGAGCACGATGAGATGGCGATGCCCCTGATGGTGACGACCTCTTCTTCCTACGCGAAAGAAGTGGCCGAAGAAGTGGAGTTGCAGTTGGAAATGCTGGACCGGCGCCAGATCGCTTCCGATTCCCTCAAAAGCCGGGGGGCCATCCTGGTGGTCAAGAACAAGAAGCAAGCCGAGGAATTCGCCAATCGCTACGCCGCCGAGCACTTGGAGCTTTTGATCAAGGACGCCCGTTCCTGGCTGCCCAACCTGCGCCACGCGGGGGCCTTGTTCATCGGGCCCCATAGCGCGGAAGCCTTCGGGGATTACACCGCCGGCACCAACCACGTGCTTCCCACGGGGGGCACCGCCCGCTTCTCGTCGGGCTTGTCGGTCTTCGACTTCCTCAAACGGACCAATATGCTCGAGATGAAGAAGCCTGGCGTGAAGGCCTTGGGTAAGGCGACGGTCGATTTCGCCAATGAGGAAGGCCTGGGCGCCCACGCCCAGAGTGTTCTGTTTCGGATGGGCAAGTCCAAAGATTGAACCATCAAGGGCACCAAGTTCACCAAAACATCTTTAACTCCAAATTTTTTTCTTCGCGTTCTTCGCGTCTTCGTGGTGAAAGGTGATTTATGAATTTAAACAACTGGTTCCGGCCGAACGTCCTGAAGATGAAGGGCTATACCCCTGGGGAACAGCCCAAAAAGCTTTCGGTCGTGAAGCTCAACACCAACGAGAACCCCTATCCTCCTTCCTCGGAGGTCCTGAAGGCCGTCCGGCAACAGGCGGACTTCCGCTTGCGCCTTTACCCGGAACCGACCGCCGATAGCTTGCGGGAACGACTGGCCAAGGTCCTTCGCTGGCCCAAGGACGGGATCTTGGTCGGTAACGGCTCCGATGAGGTCTTGTCCCTTTTGTTCACCGCTTCGGTGGGCAAGGGCGACTTGGTCCAATTCCCGGACATCACCTATAGCCTTTATCCGGTCTTGGCGGAGATCCGGGAAGCCAAGGTCAAAGAGGTCGAGCTGGAAGACGATTGGAGCCTGGATTTCCGGAAGCTTTCCCCCAAGGCCCGTTTGACGCTCTGGGGTTATCCGAATCCCCCGGTCGGGAACTGCTTTCCAAAGAATGAAATGAAGGCCTTCTGCAAGAAAGCCTTGGGCCTGGTCCTGATCGACGAGGCCTATGTGGATTTTGCCGAGGAGGATTGCCTGGACATCGCCAGGGCCTGCCCGAACGTCCTCATTCTCCGCACCTTGTCCAAATCCTTCTCCTTGGCCGGCGCCCGGTTGGGCTTTGCGTTGGGGCATCCGGCGGTCATCGCCCAATTGATGAAGGTGAAGGATTCCTACAATGTGAACCGGGTGACCCAAGCCATCGGCTTGGCGGCCTTCAGTCCCGCCGGGTTGGCCGACTCACGCAAGAAGGTCAAAGCCATCCAGTTGGACCGCAACCAGCTCATCGAGGACCTGCGCAATATTGGGTTTTGGGTGGCGGATAGCCACGCGAATTTTGTCTTGGCGACCCGGGCCGGCTACCCTCCCATGGAGGACGTCTACAAAAGCCTGAAAAAAAGAGGCGTTTTGGTAAGATACTTCTCCCACCCGAGGCTCCGGGACTCGCTCCGGATCACGGTGGGCACGCCGAAAGAGGACCAAAGACTGTTGGTGGAGCTTCGAAAGCTCCTCTGACCCGGGGGCTGTCATGAAGCGCATCGGAAAAGTTTCCCGCAAAACCAAAGAGACCCAGATCGACCTGGTCCTGGATCTGGACGGCTCCGGCAAGCACCAGGTGAAGAGCCCCGTTCCCTTCCTCAACCACATGCTCGAAGCCTTCAGTAAACACAGCGGGTTCGACCTGACGGTCAACGCTAAGGGCGACACCCACATCGACGACCACCACACGGTGGAGGATATCGGCATCTGTCTTGGCATGGCCCTGGACAAGGCCCTGGGCGACAAGGCGGGCATCTCCCGCTACGGCTTCTTCTACGTCCCCCTGGACGAGGCCCTGGTCCGGTCGGTCGTGGACCTGAGCGGCCGCAATTACATCAACTTCGCCCTGGACCTGCCCACCAAGAAG
>DASZRK010000019.1 GCA_035549195.1 bacterium | reverse complement strand
GGTCGGCCCCGATACCGGCGGTCCCGGAGATGCCATCCACGACGATCTTGGTGGTATCGATCAGGCCTTCGGCGACCAAGGGGGCCAGGCCCAGGATCGCTGCGGAGGCGAAACAGCCCGGGTTGGCGATGACCCGTGCTTTCTGGATCTCCTCCCGGTGCAATTCCGGGATGCCATAAACGGCTTCCTTGGCCAAGTTCCAGCTCTTATGTTTTTTCTTGTAGACCTTTTCCCAAAGGGGGCGGCTCTTGAGACGGAAGTCGGCTCCCAGGTCGATGACCTTGGCCCCTTCCTTCAGGAATTTCGAAGCCAGTTCCATGGGGACCCCGGTCGGCAAGGCCATGAAGACCACATCACAAGGAGTGGTCTGGTCGGGCCGGATGAACCTGAGGTCGGTCCCATAAAGATTCGGATGATAATCGGCCACTTGGGCGTCGCTGCGGCTGGTGGCCCAGGCGATCTCCACGTCAGGGTGGTCCATCAGGACCCGCAGGACCTCGCCGCCCATATATCCAGTGGCACCGTAGATTCCGGCTCTGATCATGATGTCACCCCTTGGCGGATGGGAATTGGCGACCCCAACGGGATTCGAACCCGTGTTGCCTGGATGAAAACCAGGTGTCCTAGGCCTCTAGACGATGGGGTCCTGTGTTGGAAAGGCCCGAAAAGAAGGCAGATTCTAGGGGACGCTATGAGTGAAGTCAAGGAAAGGTCCTGGCGGGGAAGGATGGGAATATCCGGAGGTTCTACGGTGACGCTCGATGAAAATGGAATTATCATGGACCATCGAACACGAGGAACGGACCATGACCAAAAAGAAAAAGAAACCTTCCAAGACGGCCGCTAAAAAGCAGGTTGTCCGTCCCGCCGCCCCATCGGGGAATGCCCTGGTCCATTTTGAGACCAGCCAAGGGGCCTTCACGGCCGAGATATTCGCCGATGTGCCCGCCACGGCTGAGAACTTTTTAGGCCTCGTCGCCCGGGGATTCTATGATGGCCTGATCTTCCACCGGTTCGAACCGAATTTCGTCATCCAAGGGGGGGATCCGACCGGCACGGGCATGGGCGGGTCGGACAAACGGATCCCTTTGGAGATCACCGCCCATCAGCACGAAAAAGGCGCATTGGGCATGGCCCGGTCCCAGGATCCCAATTCCGCTTCTTCCCAGTTCTATGTCTGCCTTTCCGACGCTCATTTCCTTGATAATAACTACGCCGTTTTCGGACGGATCGTGGAAGGGTTCGAAAACGTCCTTAAGCTCAGGAAGAACGACAAGATGGTCAAGGTGACCAAGAAATAAACTATAAGGAGCGCGGATGTTCCGGCGATCATTGATCCTATCGGCTGTTCTCATCCTTTTGGCGGGGTGTACCTCGAAGCCAAATCCCAAGGTGCTCTTTGAGACCACCCAGGGGAATTTCAAAGCGGAGCTTTTCAGTGATGTCCCCATCACGACCCAGAACTTCGCCGACCTTGTCTCCAAAGGTTTCTACAACGGCCTGACCTTCCACCGCTATGAGCCGAACTTCGTCATCCAGGGCGGGGACCCTCTCGGGACCGGCATGGGTGGTTCGGGAAAGACCATACCGCTGGAGATCACCGCCCACCAGCATGTGGCCGGTGCCCTTGGGATGGCTAGGTCCCAGGATCCCAACTCGGCTTCTTCCCAATTCTACGTCTGCCTGGCGGACGCCCATTTCCTGGACAATAATTACGCGGTGTTCGGCCAAGTCATCGAGGGGATGGACACGGTCCTTAAACTGCGAAAAAGTGACAAGATGCTGAAAGTGACACTGCTTCCAAAATGAGGACGGGGGCCGGTCGAAGGCCCATCCAACGCTTGTTCGGCGGATCCAGACGATGAAAGGGGGACGGTGCCATGGCCATTACGATCAAGGATGTCGCCCAAAAAGCGGGGGTCTCGGTCGCGACGGTCTCCCGGGTCGTGAACCAGAAGGACATCCACAAGGTCGGGGTCAAGACCCAACAACGGATCGAGAACATCCTCAAGGAACTCGGTTATTACCCCAACAC